>CAITZN010000109.1 GCA_903896915.1 uncultured bacterium | reverse complement strand
TGCCCACTGATCACTTTCCTGGCCCTGACCCATGATAGCACGAGAAGAATACTTCCCCATGTAGAGCGTGGTCAAGGCGGCTAAAACCGCCATAATTGCCGTTGAAAGCGCCAGCATTCCCTGCCACTTTTCCTTTTGTTCAGACATGAATTTCCCCCCTGACGTATATTGATTTATGGTTTTGCATCAACTTCAACATAATCTATATAATTTAAATAAAACCACGCAAACAGGAAAAAACCTTACACATTGACAGATATCGTGCTTCTGCCCTGACTGTGGCATGAAAAAAACCGCGACATGATAGTATTATGGCAACGTTGTCTCCACCCTTACCGGTCTGGAACAGAGAGGCTTTGCATCAGAAAGGGTAGGGAAAATACGCTATGGGATCTAGCGGCCGAACTTCCAGGGAAGGAGCATAGGAACGTGGCGACAATAAGTCCGGTACAGCTCGCCCAGAGATGCTTTCAATTTACGCTCTTCGAGCAGGGTTCCGACAACGAGATAGCAGGTGAGCAGGGTACGAGTGACCAAGGAGACATCGGTGAGGGTCGGCATGGCCCAGAGCAGAGCGATACCGCCGCTATACCAGGGGTGGCGAACGAAGCGTAATATACCGGTTTGCTTCAAGATCGGGGATGTGCTTTTGCATCCAACCCGATAATCCCGCAACTCTTGCAGGCCGAGAAATACACTAAGATCATAGACCCTCAGGCCACCGATAAAAAAAACCAGGGCGTATAAAAAGAGGATCATCTGGAGCCCTTGGAGCGCACTCGACGGGGCAACCACCAGATGCTGCGGGACGGTTTTGGTGTACCAGAGCAGGGGTAACAGCGTAACAAGAGAAAACAAGACATAGCCAAGCCGGTAAAAACCGAGCCAAGCGCCACCCCTCGCTTCAAACCAGTGTCGGACCGTTACGGTAATCAGCAGGCTGTGCAGGCAACACCAACAAAGCCAGAGGAGAATGAGGCGGCTCATCAGCGCACCATCCCGCCTTCAGGTGCAAGGACAATGCATTTTTCAGGGCAATAAGCTGCGGCCAGGCGAACAGAATCGGTGACCTCCTGATCAGGAAAGATCAGTTCGGCCTTTTCTGTGAGCGGATTGAGCACAAAAACATCGGGACACATCGTAGTGCAGGTTGCACAACCACTGCAGCGATAACTATCAATAAAAATGGCATTCATCTGCTGGCGATCATCACGGGGGGGAACGTGTCGGTCTCCGGTGCACAATCAAAAGATTGTGCGCAAAACATCTGGGGCGGCGACTCCCCGCGCCAGTGCCTCAGCAACCGCAATCGGAAAAGGCATCCTTGGTAAAATTCTTATCCGGCTCAATCGGGTATTCCCCGTTGTAACAGGCCAGGCAGAAGTTATCCCGGCTCAGACCGGTGGCCTCTACCATCCCCTCGACACTGAGGTAGGTCAAGGAATCAAGACCGAGATAGTCACGAATTCCCTCGACCGTATTGCCGGCGGCGATCAGCTGAGAACTGGATGGAAAGTCAATACCGTAGTAGCAGGCATGCCGGGTGGGTGGACAGCTGACAACCATATGGATCTCCGCTGCCCCTGCATGGCGCAACGACTGCACCCGACTGCGTCCGGTGGTACCACGAATGATGGAATCTTCAACAATGATAACTCGTTTGCCCTTCAACAGTGCGCGCACCGGATTCAGCTTGACCCGGACGGAAAAATCACGCATCGACTGGGTCGGCTGAATAAAGGTACGACCAACATAATGGTTGCGGATCATTCCCATTTCCAGAGGAATGCCTGAGGCGTTGGAATAACCGATGGCGGCATAATTGCCGGAATCCGGAAAGGGCATGACGAAATCGGCCTCGATTTTCGTCTCCCTCGCCAAAATTTCACCCATCCGCTTCCTGGCGGCATAGACATTAAATCCAAAGACGTCGCTGTCGGGACGGGCGAAATAGACATGCTCAAAAATACAGAAACTCTTTTGCACCGGGGCCCAGGGAAAAAGTGAGGTCAATCCCTGCTCATTGATGATTACGACCTCGCCCGGTTCGATATCCCGCACATATTCGGCCTCGATCAGATCCAGAGCACAGGTCTCGGATGCAACCACATAACCGCCGTTGTCAAGGATACCCAGACAAAGAGGCCGAAAACCGTTAGGGTCACGAACTGCGATCATAGTATCCGGAGTCATGAGCAAGAGCGAATAGGCTCCCTGGATACAGGAAAAAGTTGTTTTAATGGCCTCCTGCAGTCCCCGGTCGAGATGGCGCGCCAGGAGGTGGATCACGATCTCGCTGTCCATGGTGGTCTGGAAAATAGAGCCCATCTGCTCCAGATGCCTTCTAAGAGCAATAGAATTGACTAAGTTACCGTTATGGGCAACGCTCAACGACAACCCCTTGTGATGCACCATGAAGGGCTGGGTGTTAACGATATTCGATTCGCCGGTGGTGGAATAACGGACATGACCGACAGCCAGGTGGCCCGGTAGACGCTGCAAGACCCGCTCAGTGAAGACATCGGCAACCAGGCCCATCTGCTTATGGATAACAACCTTCTTGCCATCACCGGCAACAATTCCAGCACTCTCCTGGCCTCGGTGCTGCAGGGCGTACAGACCGAAGTAGGCGAGCTTGGCGGCATCCTGGTGACCGAAGATTCCGCAGATACCGCATTCATGCCGGGGTTTTGTCGTTAGTTCACAAACAGATACTTGCTCTTTCATATCAACTGCCTACAATATTGTCAGGATGTACCAAAAATCGAAAGGCACAAAGAACGATTCCTTGTGCCTGTACTTTTGTCAATCCAGCCATCTTAAGAAGATTATCTACAACCAGATTACACGTTTTTTTTCAACAAAATATCGGGTACCCTGTCAGAATATTGCAATTGACCCAATTAACGACATGACAAACAGCAGGACAAAATGACCCAAACACCCATCAAACTGACCCAAACCGTCAAAGCCGCAGGCTGAGCTGCCAAGCTGGGCCCAGGGGACCTGGGTCGGATATTGTGCGGTCTTGATCTGCCCCTTGACCCTAATCTGTTAGTAGGGACGGAAACCTGCGACGATGCCGGGGTGTACCGTCTTAACCCTACTACTGCCCTCATTCAGACCGTGGATTTTTTCACGCCCATCGTCGATGATCCCTATGATTTTGGTCGCATTGCCGCTGCCAACGCCCTGTCAGATGTCTATGCCATGGGAGGCAAGCCGCTTCTGTGCATGAACATTCTGGCCTGTCCAGCCAAGACCATGGACCCGTCAGTTTTCCGCCGGGTAGTCGAAGGGGGGCTGGAAAAAATCAAGGAGGCCGGTGCGCTCCTGGTCGGCGGCCATTCCATCGAAGATCTGGAATTGAAATACGGACTCTCGGTCACCGGCCTGGTCCATCCGGAACGGGTCTTGCGCAACAGTGGTGCCAGGGCTGGCGACGTGGTGCTGCTCACCAAGCCCCTGGGGACCGGCATCCTGTCGACAGCCATCAAAGGCGGTCTTGCCGATACAGCAACAGAAAAAGGATTGGTAGAGCTGATGGCGACCCTCAACCGACTGCCCATGGAAATCCTCAACGAAGACGAAAAGCTTCGCGCCGGGGTCCACGGCTGCACCGACATCACCGGATTCGGGTTGCTCGGCCACCTGCACGAAATGGCGGAGGCCTCACGGGTTTCCATCCATCTTGACCATGCTACACTGCCTATTCTGCCCAGAGTGCACGAATTTGCCGATATGGGCATTATCCCCGAAGGGGCCTACCGCAACCGGGACTTTTACCGCCCGTGGGTGCGATCCGTACTCGCTGAGATGGATAGCCTGGAGCTGATCGCCTACGACCCGCAGACCTCGGGAGGCCTGCTGCTGGCCATGGAAGCAGAGCCAGCCAAACTCCTGCTCGAAGCCCTCTCGCAACGCGAATACGCGCCGGAGTGTTGCATAATCGGTTCAGTGAGAGCAACAGACCCAGGAATAGTGTTTATTGAGTAACCCTACTGTCACGAGTTTAGGTTGTGAGGCCTGACAGATTAATCAGCCACAAGCTACACCTGACGTCAACAGGACGATTCGGTCAGCAGGGCAATCAACAAACGGGTCAGATCGACCATGTCCTGCAATTCTACCTGCTCATTGGTGGAATGGACGTTGGTCATGCCGGTGGCGATGATCGCAGTGGCCAGACCGTAGCCATTGAAAATGTTGGCATCACTGCCGCCCCCCGCTTTTTCGTAGGATAATTCCATACCGATTGACTGCGCCGCCGCGTCCACCCGCCGGATAACCCTATCTTCCCGATCCAGCTGCATCACCGGGAAATCCTGGCGGACCTCGATACTCACTGAGGGCGCTCCTTTGGCCTCGCCAGCGGGATCCCTCCAGTCGGCAACAGTCGTAATGAAAATCTCCCGAATTGCCTCAGTCAGCCGATCAAGTTTTTCCACAGAATGGCTGCGGACCTCGCCCTCGATAACCACCCTGTCCGGAACGATGTTGGAAGCGGTGCCGCCGTTGATAGTGCCGAAGTTGGCGGTGGTTTCTTCGTCGATTCGGCCTGTGGGGACCTGGGCCAGGGCCTTGGCCGCCACGATCAGGGCGTTCACTCCCCATTCCGGATGCAGTCCGGCGTGAGCGGCAACCCCGCACACGGTGATGGTCAGCCGATTAGCAGCCGGGGCGTGGGTGATGACCTTGGCAAAACCACTGGAGTCAAGCGCGTAGCCCTCCTTGGCTCGGATGAGCTTCGGGTCAAGCATCTTAGCGCCGACCAGACCTATTTCTTCACAGGTGGTGATGACAAACTCAACCGGTCGGTGGGCTCGTCCCTCTCCCTGCAACATCCGCATAGCCTCGATACAAGCGGCAAGCCCCGACTTGTCGTCGCTGCCCAGGACGGTGTCGCCAGCGCTGGTGAAGAGATCGCCGGTCCGTTTGACCTGCACCCCCCTGGCCGGTTGCACTGTATCCATGTGGCAGCTGAAAAAGATCGGTTCCAATTCTACATTGCCGGCAAAACGAATAATCAGGTTGCCGCATTCCGAACCGGTGCGGCCGCTCGAATCGTCTTCAACAATTTCTGCAGGGCCGAGTTCTCGAAAAATCGTCTGCAATCGCTGCGAAATTTGCCCTTCCTCCCGGGAGGGGCTGTCGATTTCGCACAGTTCCGTAAAATTGGCGGCCAGCCGTTCTCTATTCACTTCCATGATCAGCCCTCAACAGGACCACGGCATGGGCGGCAATCCCTTCGCCCCGTCCCGTGTACCCCATTTTTTCGGTGGTTGTTGCCTTGATATTGATCGCTGCTGAGGAAACCTTACAGCAGCGGGCGAGATTGGCCTGCATCTCGGCAAGATACGAGGCCAGTTTGGGGCGCTGGCAGACGATGGTGATGTCCGCGTTACCCAACTGACACTGACGCGCCGCCACTAATTGTTGCACCTGGGCCAGTAAAAGCAGGCTGTTGATACCTTTATATTGCGGGTCGGTATCGGGAAAATGGCGACCGATATCGCCCGCACCGAGTGCGCCGAGCAAGGCATCGGTCAAAGCGTGGGCCACGACATCGGCATCGGAGTGGCCGTCAAGCCCTAGTTCAAAAGGGATGGTGACACCACCAAGAATAAGTTTCCTGCCCGAGACCAGGCGATGGGCATCAAAACCATGACCTATTTTCATGACCAGCTCCTCCTGCAGCAGGGCGGCCGCCACCTGCAGATCTTCGGGATGGGTGATTTTCAGGTTGCGTTCCGTGCCCTCAACAAGCCTAACCGGTATGCCGGCAGCTTCAAGAAGGGAGGCCTCGTCAGTACCGACAAACTGTTGTCGGGCGGCAGCTGCAAAGGCTTGCTCAAGCAGTTTCCTTTGAGACGCCTGCGGGGTCTGGGCCTGCCAGAGACTAATGCGATCGACCGTTTTTTCGATCATTCCCGTGCGGGAAGCCTGTTTGAGAGTATCTTTGACTGGGACTGCAGCGATCACCGCCCCGTACTGGGCAGCGCCCTGCAGACAGCGATCGATGGTCGCTTGGTCGATCAGAGGCCGGGCGGCATCATGGACCAGAACCAGCGATATATCGTCAGGAAGCGCACTCAGGCCGGCGAAGACGGAATCCTGACGGGTAACGCCGCCAATGGTGAATATAAGTTTTCCGATCTCTTGCTTGCTCAGATGCCGATGCAGCAGATCGATGGTCGCCTGGTAGTAATCAGCAGGTGCAGCCACAACCACGCAGCGGATCGCTTCCATATCGAGGAAGGCCCTGCAGGTGCGGACAAGGATGGGCAATCCGGCCAGAGGCAGGAATTGTTTCGGTTGCTTATGACCGAGGCGGGAACCTATCCCCCCCGCCGGAATGATAACCCCGGCTAGGGAGCGATGGAGAGTGTAATCTGGCACGCGCTGTTGAGAAAAAAAGGGGTGAATTATAAGCCGAATTCTGTTTCCGCCCGGAGGCGGACCATGATCATTTAACTGGGACACCGGTCACCCGGCATCTCTTGCAACCTACCCGGAAGCTTTGGACGGGCCGCCCTCAAGCGCCTCCCTATTTGGTCTTGCACCCGGTGGGGTTTACCCTGCCCTCCATGTCACCATGGAGGCGGTGAGCTCTTACCTCGCCATTTCAACCTTACCTGTGGGCGCTTGCACGCCCCATCGGCGGTGTGTTTTCTGTGGCACTTTCCGTCAGTCGCCCAACGTTCGTGTTACGAACCACCGCGCCCTGTGGTGTTCGGACTTTCCTCTCCGGCGAGCCGGAGCGACCATGCATTCACCCCTTTCCTTTTCAGCTCCCTGACGTTGTTGCTTAAGGATACTCCTGATGCTCTTTTTGATCAATACCCTTATTCGCCAGCTGGTCGGCCCTGGCATTCAGCGCCCGGGGCACATGAATGACGGACCATTTGCCTAAACGGGCAAGATACTTCTTCACCTCATTAAACAGTACCAGCAAGGTTTCGTTTTTGACCTTATACCGGCCCTGGATCTGGCGGACAATCAATTCCGAATCAAGGGCGATCGTCAGCTCGGTACAACCAAGCTGCAGCGCCTCCTCCAATCCGATAAGCAGCGCCTTGTATTCCGCGACATTATTGGTGCAGGTGCCGAGATAAACGGATTTGGCGGCTAACTCCAGACTGTTCTCATCATAGAGGACTGCACCGGCACCGGCTTGCCCAGGGTTTCCTCTGGAGGCGCCATCGGTGAAGAGTTTGCAACGACCTCCAGCCGTAGAGCGAATTGTTTTTGCTGACACCGGGGAAAGTAGGGTAGAACCGGAAGCAGAACTCCCAGCCCCCTGGTTTCCCATTATAATCTGCCGGATGTCATGGGCGCTGTGACTGGAGAATAACCGGGTGAGCAACGCATCGTCGAGTTGTTCAGCCAGGGTCTGGAGAACCTGGTCTCTGGTCAACCGGTTATTTACCAACAGCTTCGTCCTCTTGTTCCTTGAAATAGAGAATTCGCTGGCAGGTTGGACAAGTATTAAATTTATCGGCCTTGCGTATTTCGATGACCTGTTGCGGCGGCAACCCCATGTAACATCCCTGGCAAACGTTGTCGTTGATCGCCACCACCGCAATCCCTTCGCGCTTATTGAGAAGCATCATGTAGCGCTTGAGATAGGGTGCCTGAATCACCAAAGCCTCCTTCTCCCGCTGACTGACGACTGATTTCTTGGAAACCTCAATGCGCTTAATCTCTTTTTCGACGGTCTCGATCGCTTCCTTCAGCAGTTGCTGCTCACCCAAACACAAGTTCTCCAAGGTAGCGACCTCTTGTTCCAGCTGTTCGATCTGTTCGATAAACAGCAGAACTCGGTCGTCCGTCTCCTTCAGCAATCTTTTATTTTCCTCGATTTCTTTCAGCAAGGCCTGGTGCTCTCTACTGGTCTGCACCTGCATCATCTTGTTTTGCCGGTCTTTCACTCGAATACCGGCGTCATCGTGCTCGGCCTTGGTTTCCCGCTGTTTTTGATCGAGTAGTTCAATCTTGCCACGAAAAACTGTTATCGCCTCCTGTTTCTCCACAATCGCATTTTCACGACTAGCGATGAGGGCCTGTTGTTTGGCGATAATGTTGTCGAATCCGGCAATTTCACTGTCGATTTCCTGCAACTTGATGAGTTTGAGTATTTCCTCTTTCAATGATGAGCTCCTCAATCGGTGAGTCTAGTGTTTAAAAACCAAGAAGTAACGGGTGGCCGGCACTCAGAAACGCACTGTTCTCTTACATTTTGTGGGTATCTGAAGCCAGAAAGTCCTGTTCATACAAGCCGTAATGGTGATTGCTGACCTGCTGTGTCAATTTCTATGTCCCATCTGAGATCAACAGCCTGTTGCTGTAGCCGATTTTTAAAAATGGACATTGCCGGGTTTTCGGTGGCGAAATGTCCGGCATCAAGGATCCATAAGCCGGCATCCTCGGCCCAACGGGCTACAGAATGCTTCACTTCAGCAGTGACAAAGACATCCGCACCATGACGCAGGGCGGTTTCGGCTAAATCGGAACACGATCCGCCACAGACGGCGACTGTGGCAACTTGCTGCGGCCTGTGGCCAGCCTCAAGTATCCAAGGCGGAGCACAAGCCTGGTGCAGACGGGCTAGAAAGGTTGCTACTGGCACTGCCAACGGATACATACCGATACGACCAAGCCCGCAGCTGGGGTCACAGCTTTTGCTTGCCTGGACCAGCGGTCGGGTCATGGTGAGACCAAGGGCAGTGGCTAAAATATCGCTAACACCACCTTCAATCGAATCAAAATTGGTATGACAGGCAATGACACTAATACCTGCACCGGTAGCTCGAGCAATAAATTTGCCTGTAGGGGTGTCAGTCCGAAGCGATTTCAACGGCCTGAATATGATGGGATGGTGCGTGATGACAAGATCGTACCGTCCGGAACAGGCCAGGTCTATGAGTGAACAGGAAGGATCTAGCGCCAGCAGAATACGGTTCACTGCCTGTTGCGGATTACCGACCAGCAGGCCGACATTATCCCATTCTTCGGCTAGGTCTTCCGGGGTTATGTGTTGCAGGATATTGAGAAAATCTTGGACGATAGGCACAGTGTATTACTCTATAAAGAAAAAGAGGCACATCCTCTAGGGGATGTACCTCTTTTTAGACATTCTTTTCAATGCCCCTCTGTTGTTTCAGCCATAGTTGTCGGTAACCGCTCAACGCATTCAAAGTCAGTAGGTGCTGTGGAGGGGGAGGAAGGTTTAAAGGGAAACCCCTATCCACTCTTCCGAAATAATGGTGGGCCCACCTGGACTCGAACCAGGGACCGACCGGTTATGAGCCGGTGGCTCTAGCCAACTGAGCTATAGGCCCTGAAGTTTCAGTAAACTTAATATTATAACAGAAATCAGCGACAGGTCAACCGTTTTTCACAATTTTCCTAAAATCCAGGGCAACATCCAGAAAAACCTAAAATAAGTACAAACGATTCTGGCACATTGCCGTAAACATGCATACTTTAAGGGCTCATTTCATTGGCACTACCTTCCGGCCAACTACCCGCGGCGACCGGTAGGTCGCCCTGACAAAATAGGTACAAAAAATTTATGCTGTATAATAATCTTCTCTATTTTCTCGTGGCCATCTTTGTCTTCTCCACCAATACCCCGCCAGACAAACCATCCATTCCAGCATTATGGACGGTTTTCGCTGCCGCCATAATCATCTGGGGATTTGCCCACATTGCCAAACGAATGTCCACAGGGATTGCTGTCGGGCCGACCATATATTCCGCCGTGGAAAAGAAGCTGTCAATTTTGGCAGTGCTGGTGTTCATGGGTTTTGTCTATCTCCTGGACATAAAATACTATCTCAAGCCTCTGTCTTTTGGCGACCGCTTGCCGGTGCTGACCAACATTGCCGGCCTTGGCTTTTTTTTCTTCCTGCTGACCGTCATCTGGCTCGCGGCTAGGCCTCATTACCAAAAGCTCTTTCAACGTACGTACACCCCTTTTGCTTTTGTTCTATCAAACATCAAAGCCAACCTGCCTATTGTACTGCCTTGGCTGGTCCTCTCCCTAACCTTTGATCTCCTGCGAGCCCTTCCTTTTCCTGCTCTGGCCGAGTTTTTGCGCTCGCCCTGGGGTGACCTGGTCCTCTTCGCCATATTTCTAATTTTCCTGGTGCTGGCGTTCCCGCCGATGGTCCGCTTTCTCTGGGGTTGCACGCCCCTGCCTCCAGGACCGGTGCGAGAACGGATCGTTGGGTTCTGCAAAACCCAAGGCTTCCATTCCGACATCCTCTACTGGCCTCTTTTTGAAGGACAGGCCCTCACAGCAGGCATCATGGGTATAATCCCCAGACTGCGCTATTTGATGATCACGCCCGCCCTTCTAGAGGCCCTGTCAAACGATGAACTCGACAGTGTCCTTGCCCATGAGATCGGCCATGTCAAACGCTTGCACCTTATCCTTTATATCGTTCTTTTCCTCAGCTTCAGCCTGTTGACTGGAGCTTTGGCGGCACCTTTACCCCATTTCATCCTCGCCAGTGATCTTTTCTACCGACTGCTACAGATCCTGCAAGTAGCCCCACAAAACCTGCTCGGCGTGCTAGCGACGGCACCAATTTTGCCACTCATGCTCATTTACTTCCGTTACATTTTTGGCTATTTCATCCGCAATTTTGAACGCCAGGCCGACCTCTATGTGTTCAAAGCTCAAGGCACGAGCATCCCCCTAATCGCATCATTCGAGAAAATATCGCTGCTCAGTGGCGGCAACCGGGAAGAAAAAAACTGGCACCATTTCGGCATAGGAGAACGGATCGATTTTCTCAATAAATGCGAACAGGACCAGGCTCACATTAAAAGGCATGACCGAAAACTTTACTTAAGCCTTGCGCTCTATTTTTTCAGTATTGGTTTACTGATTTTGAGTTTGCATCAGGTTGATATCGAAAAATTATCGGGTAATCACGAGATACAATATACCGAGGCGGTTTTGCTGCAGAAAGCAAGTCAGGAACCGGGAAACAGCTTATGGTTCATTCTTCTCGGAGATTTTCTGCAAAGCCGCAAGATGGAACAAAAAGCGGTTGATGCCTATGAAAAAGCCCTAGCTATCACCCCCATGAATGCAGCGGCCAACAACAACCTTGCCTGGCTGCTGCTCACTGCTCAAGACAAAGACATTCGCAATCCTGAACGCGCCTTAACGCTCGCAAAAACGGCCATCCTGCCCAAAGAGCGGGGATATATTATGGACACCCTGGCCACTGCCTATTGGGCAAACGGATTGATAGAAGAGGCGTTGACTACGGAGACAAAAGCCCTTCGCCTTAATCCAGAAAATCGCGCCTATTACCTGGCTCAGATCGAAAAATTCCGTAAACAGCGGTGGCGAGAAAAAGAATAGTCCGTCAAAGATTGCCAAGTCCATCGCCCCCGGATGTTTAGAATGATTTACGCGTAAAAACCTGACGACTAGAAACCATTTTGCAACCCTTCAAAGCAATGCAGACCGATTTGACCAGCCCATGTCCAAACCTTTAATTCTTGTTACCAACGACGACGGCGTCTACGCCCCAGGCATCCGTGCCCTGCACGAGGCAGTCAGCTCTCTGGGCGAGGCCGTGATTGTCGCACCGGAGCGAGACAATTCCGCAGTCAGCCATTCGCTGACCATGAACCGACCACTCCGGGTGATCGAACTCGAGCATAACATCTACACCATTGACGGTACCCCCACCGACTGCGTGACCATCGCCATCAATAAAATTCTCAAGCAAAAACCCGCCCTGCTAGTTTCCGGAATCAACCCTGGTGCCAATCTGGGCGACGACATCAGCTATTCGGGCACGGTCTCGGCAGCCATTGAAGGAACCATGTATGACATCCCCTCGCTGGCCTTCTCCCTGGCCGGCAATCCGCCCTATGATTTTGAAGTTGCCGCCGCAGTCGCCTGGAAGCTCGCCTCAATGGCCCTGACCATGCACCTGCCGCCCAACACCCTGCTCAACATCAACATCCCGCCGCTTAAAGCCGGAGAAATCCAGGGTATTCGCTTCACCCGCCAGGGAAGAAGGATCTATCAGGATTCCATCCAGGAGACCTTCGATCCCTGGGGGCGTAAACACTACTGGATCGGCGGCGGCACCGTGCTCTGGTCGGGCGGCGACGATACCGATGAACAGGCGGTACGCAACGGCTCTGTTTCGGTTACACCTATTCAACTTGATCTGACCAATCATGGCGGCCTTGAATACCTGGAACAGCAATGGAAGATGTGATACCCCTTCCCCTTTCTCTTTCGCGAGATTGGTGATGCCGTTACTCGGAGCCCATCAATCTGTTGCTGGCGGCCTGTATCTAGCCTTTGACCGAATCAAGCAGGTGGGAGGTGAGTCGTTGCAGATATTCACTGCCAACCAGCGGCAGTGGCGGTCAAAACCACTGCAACCGGAAGAGATTCGACTATTTCAGGAAAGATGGCAAGAAAACGGCATGATGCCGGTGGCCTCCCACGCCTCCTACCTGATCAACCTGGCGGCCTCACAAGCAGAAATGGCGACAAAATCAGTGAGCGCCTTTGGAGAAGAATTGGCACGATGCCAGCAGCTCGGCATTGGCTTTGTGGTGATCCACCCGGGCAGTCACGGCGGTGCAGGAATCGAACAGGGGTTGACTGAGGTCGCGCGCAATCTGGACCTGGCTTTGGAACGCTCTGGGGGTCTTGAATCGGAGTTAATCATACTGCTTGAAACCACTGCAGGACAGGGAACCGCTTTGGGCAGCAGATTCGAAGAACTCGGCTGGCTCCTGCAGCGAAGTCGATATCCCAAACACCTGGGGGTCTGCGTCGACACCTGCCATATTTTTGCCGCCGGCTACGAGTTAAGCAGCCCGGCAGAATATCAACAGACCATCGACCAGCTGGAGCACAGCATCGGCTGCGATCGCATCCTTTTTTTCCATCTCAACGATTCAAAAAAAGAATGCAACAGCAGGGTTGACCGGCACGAACATATCGGAGAGGGCAAAATCGGGATCGAGGGCTTTCGAAACCTGCTCACCGATCCCCGCTTCCAGCATCATCCGATGACGCTGGAAACACCAAAAGGGGCCGACCTTGCCGAAGATATTGAAAATCTGAGACGATTACGATCGTTCCTGACCTGATTCCTCAAAGCATCCCCGGCTCGACCGGTGAGAAACCTTGAGGAATCACGGCATGCGCTCCAGAACCGA
>CAITZN010000108.1 GCA_903896915.1 uncultured bacterium | reverse complement strand
TTGCTGCACTTGGTTTTTTCTTATTCCGCCGCCACCCTCGTTGCATTGATGCCGGTGTCGATCAACGGGCTTGGCACACGGGAGGCCACGTACATTTTTCTATTGGGCCAGGAGTCGGTGGGAGCAGAGTCGGCGATAGTGCTGTCGCTGCTTGACGGGATGGTCTTACCGCTGTTGATGATCATGTTGTGCGCCGTGCCGCTTTGGGTGAAGGGGACATTCGTTCGCCGCGAGTCAGCAGTCGATGGAGATGAGGGTAATGGATAAGTCCCAGACTCTCTCAGCGGCCATCCCCGCGACGGACTGGCCATTCGTCCTGTTACCGGGAAATTACCCATGTTCCGCACGAAGTTAGTTTCTTTCGGCGATAGGTGGCGGAAGGCAATATGAATATTCTGCTTAGCGTTTTCCTGGCGATAGGCTTTGTCTACTTTGCAGGTTTCGGCGTAACCGGATTCCTGGCCAGGAATCTGCGAATCAACTGGCGTTGGTTCGTCCCTGTCACCGGATATGCTCTTAGCCAAATAGTCTTCTTCTTTGCCTTTATTTTGCTTGGCGATGTATGGCAAGCATTTTTCGTAGTTGTCAGCTTGTTGGGTTTGTTAAACGGATTTTTCCTTTGGGCCAATAGAGGCGAAAAACATGCCGGCCTATCGAGTGCTGGAAATGAATTACGCCAGAGGGTTGGTCGTTGGGCTTTATACATTCTGATTTTGGTGGCCGCCTGCTGGCCGTACCTCTTGTCCGGTTGGGGGAATTATTGGCACTCGGGTAACGAAGACATCATGGATGCGCTGTATGGGCGAGACAGTTATCTATCTCAAACTCTGCGGACAGGCAATATTGATGTGGGGGTTAGAGTTCGCAGCACAGAGCAAAAGGAATTCTTTGAGCAGACGGGAATTGTGAAAGATATATACACCGCTGGCTGGTTTGTTAATCAATATACAAAGGAGGATGCTCGTTTCCAGTACAGCAGTATTGCATTCTGGTCAGTTCTGTTCGATGCGCCTCACAAGATGGATGCTTTTCTAATCCAAACGCTGATTCTTTTGGTTCTAATGGCACAGGGTGTATATCTAGTCGCACGGCAATCCCTTGCTATGCCCCAAGGGTGGGCGATATCTGGAAGTCTGGCAGCAGTTCTGAGCAACTTCTATCTGGTGACCTATTTCGCCGGACATGAAGGCTCTTTGATGTACAACGCTGTGGCCCCATTTATATTGATATTTGGGCTGACCTTGATTAATTCTTCCGGATGGCCATGGAGGGTCGCGGCACTTCCTGCGATTTGGCTATTGTTTATTGCAAATTCATACCCCTATCCTTTGCCATATCTCTTGTTGCCTTTGGCTGCCTTCGGGCTATACCAGAAAGTCATCTTTCCTCGATATTTGAATGGCATCTCTCCCCTGAGGGTTCTATACAACAGCGCGTTGGCCGCTCTCGTCGTTATTGCCATCGCTTATTGGGCCGCATGGGTGATTTTTGAGCCCGCTCGTTTACGTGCGGCAGATCAGTACAGGGCTTGGTGGACGGTTTTTAACTATGTTGGGGCTTTTCAGTATTGGGGAATATGGCCTTCGAGCCTGCCTAACGGCAATACTATATCGGGATATTTGATTCGGTTCCCCTGGATTACTTGGCTATCGGGGGCAATGAGTGCTGGCCTTGCGGTCTTGGTGCTGCTTGGCTTTCGGTTCGCTTGGCGGGACGGCTATCGCTTTTTTGGTTTCTGGTTCGCCATGTGGCTACTTTTCTTTCCCTTCATGCGCTATGTGGTTGGGGATCCATACTACTTATATAAGTTTCTGTATCTGAACGCATATATTACCTTGTTAATACTGCTATTTGCCGTCTGGCGAATATCTCAAAGGGCGAACAAATTATCCAAAATAGTATTGTTCTCCCTGTTGAGCATTACGGGGGTGCTTAATGTTGTTTACGATGTGATGGCCGGTTGGTCCATTTCCGATCGGCTCTACAACAAGTCTGCTCATTACTACGACGAGGTTGCAACCATTCCCGCCGACCTTCTTTCGATGACCTTTATTGATATTCCTTGGGCAGATCATGGTGACGTCTTGCGGCAAGTTATTACCGCCGCAAATCTGAAGACTGTCGCGGACAAAACAAAGGCCAAATACCTGCTGAGGATGGAGGGCGCAAGAGATGCAGTTAATTACGAGGTGGGCAAAACGGTCTGGCGGTCTGAAATCTTCAGGCTGGTAGCGGCTCCAGCCCACAATCTCATCCATCTGGTTTCCTACTGGGATCCTGAACGCGAGCTTTCAGACGTTCGCGCACTTCCTTTTCGATGGGTATCCGATGGAAGAAATAGTGCCTTTATTGTCTGGGTGACTAGACCGGATTCGAGAGCTAAGTTCTTGCACTTCTGCGCCGAGTCAGGTCCAAGCGTGGATTTTCAACCACTGACCCTTGTTGGGAAGGATAGCAATGGCACCCTATTGGGCAACTATGTCATCGAGGGGTATTCTTGCCACTGGGTGCCGATCGAAGGTAAATCTGGCCCATTTAAATTCTCCAGTGACG
>CAITZN010000107.1 GCA_903896915.1 uncultured bacterium | reverse complement strand
TTTTATCAATCGAGTTATGGTCAGGCCAGCGAAGGAAGCGAGCACTTTATTACTGTGACTCCGCGCAGTGGCGGAGCTGCCGAAAAATTTGCCGTACGTGAAGGTGTTGCCGTAACGCTCAATGATGGCACCGTCTTTAAAGTGCTGGAAGCAACGCAGGAGGTTCGCCAGTTTGCGCCCGGTTTTTCCGGTCAGGCAGCTCGCATTGAAGTGACCCCGAAAGGAGCCGCCCCGCTCACCTTCATCACCTTTAAAAACTTCCCTGAAGTCAATGCTCAGCGCGGTGATGCCCTTATTTTTGGTTATGAGGGGACAAACGCCAAACAGTATACCGGACTTCAGGTTGCCAAGGATCCGGGTGTCTGGGTGGTATGGCTTGGCTGTGCGCTCATGGTAATAGGTATCGGTGTTGCATTTTTTATGTCGCATAAGCGGATCTGGGTTGTTGTCACAAAGGGGCATGCCCGTATGTATGGCAATGCCAGCAAGAACCAGGCTGCATTCCAGATGCAGTTCGAAAATATTTCCGAAAAATTTCAGGAAATAAAAATCTAACGGAGGTTACCTGATTTATGAATAGCTCAATGCTCTTTAACGTAACAACTTTTGCATATCTGATTTCGACTGTCGTGTTCTTTGCTTTTCTCGCCAGCAAGAACAAAGCGGTCGGCATTGCAGGCAGTTTTATAGCCTATGCCGGACTTGCAGCTCAAACAGTGGCTATCGCATTGCGCTGGAAAGAGTCCTATGACATGGGAGTCGGTCATGCACCGATGTCGAATCTCTATGAATCGATCGTCTTTTTCTCCTGGACGATAATTTTGCTCTTTGCCTATATTGATCTCCGCTATAAATATCGGATAATAGGCGCTTTTGTCGTGCCGTTTGCATTGTTGGGGATGGCCTGGGCACAGCTTGGCATGAATACCGGCATAGAACCGCTTGTGCCGGCACTTCAGAGTAACTGGCTGCTTTACCATGTCATTACCTGCTTTCTTGGTTATGCTGCCTTTGCAGTTGCGTGCGGAATATCGATGATGTACCTGATAAAAACCGCCATTGAAGGAACCAGTTCGACGGCGCAGGCAGGTGGCCTGATGTCAATGTTTCCGCCGCTTAAGGTGCTGGATGACCTTAACTATCGCTCTATCATGATCGGATTCCCGCTTCTGACTCTCGGTATCATCACCGGTGCGGCCTGGGCTAATTACGCCTGGGGAACTTACTGGAGCTGGGACCCCAAGGAAACATGGTCATTGATCGTCTGGTTTGTCTATGCGGCCTTTCTCCATGCCCGCATTACCAAGGGATGGGTTGGTAAGCGAGCTGCCTGGCTTTCGGTCATCGGGTTTGCCGCGACGATCTTCTGTTATCTCGGGGTCAACCTGTTCCTCTCAGGTCTCCATAGTTACGGCGGTGGCGCAAAATAATTTGACATTCAAAGGCCTCGGAGGCATCTATACCTCTGAGGCCTTACTTATAAGCGGAGAGTTTTACTATACCGGGCGTGCCCGGTTTTTTATATAAGGCACCCATGTGTTCGTTTTCAATCATCATACCGGTAAAGCCGGGTGGTCATGTGGCGGCTATCCGGCACCTAAGCGAGATCATTTCCAATGATCAGTTCTATGAGGTTCTGCTGGCCGAAGGAAACGCTCCGAGCCGACAGCGCAACCGTGCGGCACACGAGGCCGTCGGTGATATCCTGTATTTCCTTGACGATGAT
>CAITZN010000106.1 GCA_903896915.1 uncultured bacterium | reverse complement strand
GACAGAACGATTCGATACCAGGGGCGAAACTCGCTGTTCATTGATAAATACCCCGAATCTGTTACCGAATACATCAAAAAAATCATCGATTGCTTGACCGGTTTCTTCGAAAATGCTCTCAGCAGTAATCGCCATCAACTCCGTGGTTTCATGGCCGCCCATCTGCAGACCAAAATGCCACAATGCTTTCAGATTGAACCAGTTCGTCCAGAGAGAAAATAACGTTTCCGAAGATATCCGCTGACGCACAGAATTCTCGACGGGGGCGACCAACTGGTGTCGGTCGGCGAATGCCTTCAAGTCCTCCTGACGGAACTGGGTGATGATCGATAGACGGTCATGTTCAGCTTCAGTCTGATGATAGATGGCAAAATGATGCGGCAGCAACCCCACCTCCTTCGCCTCCGCAATGAGTACCGTCGGCAACTGTCTCATAAGAGCTGCCAGATCGGAGTACAGGAATAAATCACTCCGAATTCCGACACGTTTTTTCAGCCCCTGATATCCCGGATTCAATTGCAAACCTGAATGGGTCTGGACCATTCTGTTCAATGACTGATCGATACAGCGCTGCACGGATTGAGGATCCAAGGCGCAGATTAACGCCCTGCGGTACTGGCAAAAGCTCAATGTCCGCCCCGACTGAAAGACGAGGGTAACCACAGGCACCCCCTGGTAAACCGAAGTGCCGGTGGATCGAAGAGGTCCGAAGTATCGCTCTAACTGGAGTTGTTGCAGAGAATAACTGGGTCCCAACGGAGCTATCAGCACCAGATGTCTCAGCAAGGATTCTTCGTCGAAGGGATGTCCCTGCAATTCAGTCAAAAGTGCCACCACTGTTTTTTTAGCAAAAACAGTGGTGAAAAAGGAAGCGTTGGTTAAACGATCGAGGCCTGCGGTTAATGCCTTGAATTCGGATATTCGAGCGGCAGGCAAGCCAAGCTGTTCGAGAAATCGCGGAAAATCTGATTTATTGATCCTTTTACCGAGGTCGCTCTGCCGCCATCCTGCCCAAGTTCGGTTGAGATTATCGCATTCCAACAGGGCAACGGTATCGGCTGGCAGAAAATCGGTGAATTCCAAGGCTGGCTTCTGGTTGACGGTCAACATATAACCGAGCAGACCAATACTGATCAAAAACAATAATAAAAGTGACAGTTTTTTCATGATGGCCCTACTTGTGGACCATCCTCGGTGTCGGCATCCGGACTGCTGGAGTTTGTATAGTGCTGCAACAGATGTAGCACCGTTGTGCCGTCAATAGGCTTGGAGATATAATCGTCCATACCGGCAGCCAGACATTTGAGCCGATCACCACTCATGGCATGAGCGGTCATGGCAATCACCGGAACATGTTCACCTTCCCTTTCTGCCTCTCGAATGCGTGCAACCGCATCGTAACCATCCATTACCGGCATCTGTATGTCCATCAGAATACAATCAAACACACCGCCCCTCCAGGCATCAACTGCTTCACGGCCATTCCTCACCACTGTAACGTGGTATCCTGCCTGTTTAAGCAGTGTGGTAATCAGAATCTTATTGATGTATTCATCTTCGGCCACCAGTATCCGTTTGACCTGGCCCGGGGATAGAGCATCTTGATTACCGAGGGACGGTCGTCGCTGCTCTGCAGGCTGCGAAAAGATGTTCTCCGGTGCCGCAAAGGGAAGGGTAAAATAGAAACGGGTTCCCATATCTGGTTCACTGTCAAACCAGATATCGCCCCCCATGAGCTGAACCAAGCCTTTAGAGATCGACAGACCTAGCCCGGTGCCGCCAAACTTACGTGAATGCGAGGAATCCGCCTGAGAAAACGACTCAAAAACCCTGCCATGATAGGCCGGTATAATACCAATGCCGGTGTCGGACACTTCAAACAACAGCTTGCTCCCAGTCGGCTGGTCAGATTTTTTTAAACTAACTTGAATCGTGACCTGGCCCTTGCGCGTAAATTTGAGGCTATTGTCGACCAAATTGGTGAGCACCTGCATGAGTTTGGCCTGATCACCTACAATGACATTAGGCACAGCCGGATCAACCGTCAGCTTGAGCTGCAAGTCTTTCCTGTTCGCAGTGGGCTCCATTGGCCGGATGACATCCTTCATTGCCTCCCTCAATAAAAAGGGCCGCTGCTCTATCTCAAAACGCCCAGCCTCGAGTTTGGAAAAATCAAGAATGTCATTGATGATGGTCATCAGCCGGATAGACGAGCGCTGGATCAGTTCCAGATGCTCTCGCTGGCTGGCTGTCATTTCTTCCTGGAGCAGAACATTGGACAGGCCGATGATTCCGTTCATGGGCGTGCGGATTTCGTGGCTCATGTTGGCAAGGAATTCACTCTTGGCGACATTGGCCGCCTCCGCCGCTTCTCTGGCCTGTTCCAGCTCTTTTTCCACAGCTTTTCTTTTGGAGATATCCTCTACAACCCAGACTGTACCCTGGGCCAGATGCGAAGGACTAATAGCCTTGCCACTGAGGGTGCAGGGAAAGACCGAACCGTCTTTCTTTTTCAGTTGGTATTCCACCTGTTCGACATCGCTTTCGAGCAATAGGTGCAAGTGCCTCCGGACGAACCTGCGGAAAGCGCGGCGGCCTGTGAAAAACTGCCGGATATCCTCCTCGATGATTTCCTTAAGACCGTACCCGAACATCTCGGCCATCCGCTTGTTGGCATTGACGATTCGACCGTCGCGAACCAAAATGATACCCACCAAGCTGGCGCTGAAGATGGTTTCCAATTCGCGAACCGAAGTGAAATGCGCTGCTTCGGAACGCTCGCTGGCCTCCTGACCCGCCAGAACCTGCCCGGCCAGATGCAGTTCCTTATACCTGTGTCGAACCACGACTCCAGAAAGTATGCCGAGGGAAACAGCGATGCAGCAGAACAGGAGCACTGCCGCCCACGGGAACGGGATCTGTTCCAGGGTTACTATCTGCCAGCCCTCAACCCTCAAAGGATCCATGTCGACAGCTGCCCGGATACCGTCAATATGTACCAGGCTGCCTTGCAACGAAAATGGCAATGGTTGCAAGTCATGATCGCTGAACTGTCGGCTTGCCTTGAGCTCCTGTAACCGTTCTGCCGAAAGCGGCCAAGCGGTCCGGAAGTTCCATCCCTCGCGTGTGGAGGCAAAAACAACCCCATCGGGAGAGAGCAATAAAGCATCGAGCTTGCCGCGGAAGGCAGAGAATAAGGTGTCAATCGACTCGCTGCGGGTCTTAATCACCACCACGCCCACTGGTTTTCCTTTATCAGTAGCGTAGATTGGGGCACTGAAATAGAAGCCTTTATGTTTTGTGGTCACACCGACTGCAGGAAAGAGATGGGGCTTGCCGGCTATGGCATGGGTGAAATAGGGACGAAACGGGTACGTATTACCGGTCAGACTCTGTTCATCTGAAGAGATCGAACAGCCAATAACAGTGCCGGCAGCATCCATTACATACACAAGGGAAACATCCAACACACTCTGGGCGGTGTTCAATACTCTGAGCAGGGAGGGGTTATCGACAGAATTATTCTTGGCGCAGACATCGACAATCTCACTCAATCCCGCCAAGTCCTTAACGGAATGGGCATAATAGTCGATGATGAAGGTATTGATCTCCACCGCCAGATTATCGGTGATGGGTTGTTGATGCTTCCGATGCAGCAAGAGGGTGACCTGATCGCTCACCAGGACGATGACCATGACCACCAACACGGTTAAGGCTGCGATGATCGAAAGTCTGAAGTTCAAGGCTCGAGAACCGGAGAAAACACGGCTGCTGCTGAGAAAGCGTATCGATTTTGCCTGCTGCACTTTCATCGGTCGAGCTCTCTTTACACGCGCCAGCGGAAGAATTCTCTCTTCACGGCCCCGCACGCATCCGAACCGCAACTTCGTCTACGGATGCCGGCCAGCCACCTGTCTGATCTAGTATCATTAGTCGAACGTTGACAGCAAATCAAAGCCTTCCAGGTCCTAATCAGCGACAGATCCGGGGGTACGAAATGGAGGGTGTTGTCGCTGCTGCTCATGTGGCAGCTTACCGACAAAACGGCTTTGCTTTTCCGTCGCCAGAGTAATCATGCCCTACAAAGTATGTGGTCGTCAAACCGGCAGGATACGGAAGAGAATCCAGGCCAGCGTCATGCAGACAGGAATGGTGAGGACCCAGGCTGTGATGATATTGCCGACGACCCCCCACTTCAAGGCATGAATACCTCTGGTGCTTCCGACACCCATGATCGAGGTAGAGATGACATGGGTGGTGCTGACCGGAATACCAAAGTGGGAAGCACTGAGGATGACCATGGCCGCAGAAGTCTCGGCAGCGAATCCATGCACTGGTTTTAATTTGATCATTTTGGTGCCCATAGTGCGGATGATCCGCAACCCGCCGCCCATGGTCCCCAGGCCCATAGTCACAGCGCAACCAAAGATAACCCAGAACGGCACTTCAAAGGTAGGCAGGGCATGGAAGCTCACCAGGGACAGGGTAATAATCCCCATGGTTTTCTGGGCATCGTTAGTGCCATGGCTCAAGGCCATGATACCTGAAGACACCAGTTGCAGTTTTTTGAAAAGGCTATTGGCCGAACTGGGGTTTGCCTTAGCAAATAACCATAAAATCAAAATCATGAACAAAAAACCAATAATAAAGCCTAAGAACGGGGAGGTTATCATCGGCAGGATCACCTTTTGAGTGACGCCTTTGACCTGGACAACGTCAAAACCAGCCTTTGAGATACCTGCCCCGATCAAACCACCGATCAAGGCGTGGGAAGAGCTCGAAGGAATGCCGTAATACCAGGTGATCAGATTCCAAATGATGGCTGAGAGCAGGGCGCAAAGGATCACCCCCTGGGTTACGCTTCCCGTCGTGATGATCCCTTTGCCGACCGTGGTAGCGACATGGGTGCCGAAAAAGGCGCCGACCATGTTAAGCACCCCTGCATAGATGACGGCTGTACGGGCCGACAGAACCTTGGTTGAGACCACCGTGGCGATGGCGTTGGCGGAATCGTGAAACCCGTTGATATATTCAAAGACAAGGGCAGTGATGATAACAACGATTAAAAGGGTCAGAACCATTTATTCTCTTCCTCTTTTCCGTGATGCAACCATGAGCGGCAATACACATATTTCCGCCTTCGGAATAACAATGGAAACTCTCAACTATGCTTAAGGGCTATATTGATAATCAGGTCGGAGATGACTGAACACATATCCAGGGCATTTTCGATACCCTTGTAAATATCCCTCAATTTAAGCACATACAAGGCGTCGTGTTTTCCAGAAAAAAGCTCTTCCGTGGCGGT
>CAITZN010000105.1 GCA_903896915.1 uncultured bacterium | reverse complement strand
GCGATGAATCCTTGTCCCTGCGGCTATCTCGGCGATCGTGTCCGCCCCTGCACCTGCAGTCCGCTTCAGGTGCAGCGCTATCGCAGTCGGTTGTCCGGGCCGCTTTTGGACCGGATCGATATGCACATCGAGGTGCCTGCCGTCCAGGTCAAGGAGCTGATCGACCAGCCTGTTGGCGAGTCGTCTACTGCCATCCGTGATCGCGTCAACCAGGCAAGAATGCGGCAACGGCAACGGTTTGCAGGTTCAGCCAAAATCTACTGCAATGCCCAGATGAGCTCCAAGGATGTCAAGAAATACTGCCGCCTGGACGCCGCTTCCGCCGACCTGCTCAACCAGTCCATTACCCGCCTCGGGCTCTCGGCCCGTGCCTACCATCGCATCCTCAAAATTGCTCTCACCATCGCAGACCTTGCTGAAGCCGAATCGCTGAGTGTGGCGCATGTCGCTGAAGCGGTACAATATCGGCGGATGCAGTATGAATTTTGATCAGAACTTCTTGGTCGGAAGGTTGGGATGTTGAGGTTAACTGCGGGCGTGTCTTCTCAAGCACGAACAGACTAAATTCCTACAGGCCATCCACCTGAGACTCGGCATTTTTATCGTCCAGCACCTCTTTGATTTTGGTCGATAGCTCTTTGGAAGAAAATGGCTTTTGTAGGAAATGGATCCCTTCATCGAGTACACCATGGTGGGCGATGACATCGGCTGTGTAACCCGACATATAGAGCAGTTTGAGCTCAGGCCGCCGAGTAAGAAGTTGCTGTGCCAATTCCTTGCCGTTCATACCGGGCATAACCACATCGGTTATCAGCAGGTCGATCTCGCTGGTATGTTCCTCCGCCAGTCGCAGTGCTTCGTTCGGACTGTCCGTTGCCAGCACCTGGTAACCCAGACTCTCCAGCATGTAAAAGCCCAACTCCAAAATATCCGGATCATCTTCAACGATGAGTATGGTTTCCCCCTGGTTCATAGCAGTTTTTTCTGATTTTATTTCTTCTCTCCAGAGGGGCGCATCGGTGTGGATCGGTAGGTAGATTCTGATAGTTGTGCCGTTGCCTGGTTCGCTGGAGACTTCGATAAAACTGTTGTTCTGTTTGATGATGCCGTACACCGTGGCCAACCCGAGACCTGTACCAAGCTGCCCCTTAGTCGTGAAAAAGGGTTCAAAGATTTGCTCGGCAATATTTTTATCCATGCCGCAGCCGTTATCGCTCACGGAAAGTATCACGTAGTCGCCGGGAATGAAATCGTCGTTATGGGCACACGAGTCCTCGTTAAGCCGGACCCGTTCCGTGGTAATGGTGACTTTGCCGGTCCCTTTGATAGCGTCTCGTGCGTTAACACACAGGTTGGCGAGGATTTGATCAATTTGGACCGGATCCATTTTGATCGGTGCCAGGTCAGGCGCGGGCATCCACGCAAGATCAATATCCTCTCCGATCAGCCGGCGAAGCATTTTCAGCATCCCTGCCACCGTTTCGTTCAGATCGAGTACCTTCGGCGCAATGGTTTGTTTGCGGGAAAACGCCAGTAATTGGCGAACAATGTCGGTTGACCGTTTTGCGGCATCATTAATTTTTTCCAGATAGGAATGTAACTTCTCCGAGGAGCCTGTCAGGGCTAGGGCCATTTCGGTGTAACCAAGAATGACGGCCAAAATGTTGTTGAAATCGTGAGCCACACCGCCGGTCAGTCGGCCGACAGACTCCATCTTTTGCGCTTGCAGATACTGAGCTTCAAGTTTGAGATGTGCGGTTATGTCACGCTTGATCGCAACATAATTAACGATTTTATCCTGGGAATTAAAAACAGGGGAAATGGTTGCTTCTTCCGTATACAGGGTGCCATCGTTCTTTTTGTTGATCAGTCGTCCTGTCCAGGTGCGACCGCTGGCAATGGTTTCCCAGAGTTCCCCGTAGAAGGAATCGTCGTGTAGACCGCTTTTGAGAATGCGCGGATTTTGCAGGAAAACATCATCAAGCGTGTAACCGGTCACTTTTTCAAAGGCCGGGTTAGCATACTGGATATTCCCCTTCGCATCGGTGATAACAATAATTTCGCTGGCGTGTTCTATAGCCACCTTCAATCGTTCAAGATTAGCCTCGTCCTGCTTGCGCTGGGTTATGTCGCGGGTAATGGAGATGATATGGGGCGCATTATGCAATGCAATGATCCGGGCGGACATCAGCCCCGTGGCGAGACTGCCGTCTTTTCTGCGGAACGTTGCTTCGAGATTTTCACAGTACCCTTGTTTCTTGAGGATATCGATCAACCGTTGCCTTTCGGCAGGATCATGCCAAATATCGATTTCTAAGGAGGATTTGCCGAGGACATCTTCGCGGGTGTAGCCTGTCAAGGTGGTAAAACCTTTGTTGATATCCACATACAGCCCGTCTTCTAACCGATTGATATTGACGGCATCTGGGCTGGCTTCAAAGGCAATGGCAAATTTTTCTTCACTTTCCCGCAAGGCTCTTTCCGTTTTTTGCCGCTCGGTACTGTCGCGATAGATGGATTGATAGGTCCCATCCGGCATCATCTTGGTCCGCATTTCAAATGTTATTTCCGAACCATCCGTGCGGATCAGGGTTCGTTCACTTCGTACTGTTTCACCTCGTTGCAGCAAATCGAAGCGAAAGGGACTTTTATCAAGACTCTCCTTGCTGAAGGGCAACGAACTGATATGCTTGCCAATCAATTTTTCCCGCGTACTGTCGACCATCGTGCACATATACTGGTTAGCTTCGGTAATAACACCTTCATGTGAGCCCAGAAGTATGCCGTCTACAGCCAAATCAATAAGCGCCCGATAGCGATCTTCACCCTCCTGTAACGCTTTCTCTGTTTGTGTATGTCGTCTGATTTCATTCTCAAATAGAAAATATATAACAAGAGCCGTCACGGTCACAAAAAACCATCCTTTGTAGGTTTGGACTTGGTTCAATGTCTCAACATTTTGAAATAAAAACAGGATGGCTTGGTCAGAAAAATATACCCACAGAATGGAAATTCCGAGATACGAGCAGGTAATGTTGATCGCTGCTCTCGAAGGTCTTGAGAATATGAAGGTGTCGCTCATCAGATGTGTACCTGTAAAAATAAAGATCAAACGGTCAGAATTATACTCTCCAGGGGATACTATGATATTGACTCGCCATCTTGGTTCCCTGCCGAAGGGAAGGGGAGATATGTCCGGTCCTAGTCGCTGCGTTGGTATGTATCAAGAAATAGCGTGGCGCTCCTTTCTCGTTCTCAACCACTGCTGCAATTGTTCCATGTACAAGTAAAAGACCGGGGTGACGTACAGGGTAAGGGTCTGGGAGAAGAGCAGGCCGCCGACCACTGCCAACCCGAGAGGCCGCCGTGATTCGGCACCGGCACCGTATCCGAGAGCTATCGGCAGTCCGGCCATCAGCGCGGCCATAGTGGTCATCATGATGGGGCGGAAGCGGATAACGCAGGCCTCGTGGATGGCGTCATGGGCGCTCTTGCCTTCCAACTGGGCGGCAATGGCGAAATCGATCATCATGATGCCGTTCTTTTTCACCAGGCCAATCAGCATGATGATACCGACAAAGGCATAGATCGACAACTCAACTTTGAACAGCAACAGGGTAATCAGCGCTCCGAAGCCGGCAAAGGGGAGGGCGGTAAGGATGGTGATTGGGTGGATGTAGCTCTCATAGAGGATGCCGAGCACGATATAGATGACGATGATTGCCAGGCCCAGCAGCCAGCCCATACTGGCCTGCGAGGCCTGAAATTGCTGGGCGTTACCCTGGAAAGAGGCCTGGACGCCGGTGGGCAGCATGCTGTCGGTTAGTTGTTGCAGGTCGGTCAGGACCTGGCCTAAGGCGACACCTGGTTTGATGTTGAACGACAGGGTGACAGATGGCAACTGGCCGGAGTGGTTGATAGAGAGCGGGCCGAGTCCTTCCTTGAGGGTGGCGACGGTGGACAGCGGCACTAGTTGGCCTTGACTGGAGCGGATATGGAGCAGGTCGAGTGCCGCGGCATTGGTCTGGAATTGCGGCTGGAATTCGACAATGACGCTGTACTGGTCGTTGGCGCCAAAAATGGTGGAAACGTCGCGCTCACCATAAGCGCTGTACAGCGTATCTTCGATCTGTTCCGGGGAAACGCCGAGGAGCAGAGCCCGGTTGCGATCAATGTTGATATTAAGTTCCGGATTATCCATCTGCAGGTCGCTGGAAACATCGATTAGGACCGGGGACTCCAGCATGACCCGTTCGAGCTTTTTCGAAACCTCGTACAGTTGAGTGGTGTCGATGCCCTGCAAGGTCAGCTGGTAAAGGCTGCGGGCTCGGCGGCCACCGATGGTTATGGGCAGCGGGTTGACCAGCATGGCGCGGATGCCGGGGACCTGGTTGAGTTTGGGCCGCAGTTCCTGGATGATCTGATCGGCGCTCAGAACACGCTCGGAACGGGGTTTGAGCACCAGCATCATGATGGGCGTGGAGGTGACGTTGGTCAGGAACCGATCTACATTGGGGTCCTGTTGCACGATGGCAGACAACTGCATCATGTGCTCCTTCAGAGATTCCCAGGAAAGGCCCTGCGCGCTCTGGGTGGAGACCATGATCAGGTTCCGGTCTTCTGCAGGGATGAAACCTTTGGGCACCGCGACAAAGAGATTGGCAGTGAGGGCCAGCATGGCCATGGAAAAAATCATGGTGGCAAATTTGTGGCGGAAGACCGCGAGCAGGCTTAGCTCATAACGGCGCACCATCCATTGGTAACCGGCCTCGGTCCACTGGTACATCCGGCCGTGATGGATATGCTGTTGTTCGCGGAGGAAGCGGCTGCAGAGCATGGGGATCAGGGTGAGGCTGATCACCCCGCTGACAAGGACCGCCACGCCGATGGTCACGGAAAATTCACGAAAAAGCCGCCCCATGAGGCCGCCGAGGAAAAGCAGGGGAATGAAAATGGCTACCAGGGAAATGGTCATGGAGATGATGGTGAAACCGACCTCGCGGGCTCCATCCACAGCGGCCTGCATCCGGTTCTTGCCCATTTCCAGGTGGCGGACAATATTTTCCAGGACCACGATGGAGTCGTCAACCACAAAGCCTACCGCGAGCGTCAGTGCCATCAGCGACATGTTGTTGAGGCTGTAGCCCAACAGGTACATGATGGCAAAGGTGCCGATCACCGACATCGGCAACGACAGGCTGGGGATGACGGTGGCACTGATGTTGCGGATAAAGAGAAAAATCACCAGCACCACCAGGACCAGGGTGAGGAGCATGGTGAATTGGATATCCTCAACCGAGTCTTTGATAGGCACGCTGTTATCGCGGAGGATGCTCAGTTTGATTGAGGCAGGCAGGCCTTCGGCAAGTTTTGGCAGGAGTTCTTTGATTGCATCGGCCACTTCAATGGTATTCATGCCCGGTTGTTTCTCGACCGCCAGAAAGATCGATTGTTCCTTGGCGGTAGGGGTGAAAAACCAGGCTCCGGACTGATCGTTCTCGACGCTGTCGATCACTGATGCCACCTCGGCCAGCCGTACCGGGCGGTTATTGCGTACCGCCACCACTACATCCTTATACTTTTCAGCTACTTTGAGTTCGCCGCTGGCCTGCAGGGTCAGGGTGCGATGCGGACCGATCAATTGCCCCATGGGTCGGTTGGCGTTTTGGGTGCTCACCGCTTTGGCAACTTCGTCGGGGTCGAGATTGAAGGCTTTGAGTGCCTGAGGATCGAGTTGCACCCGCACTGCGTACTTCTGGGTGCCGCGCAGGGTCACCTGGGCAACCCCATTGATCATCGACAAGCGCTGGCTCATAGTCTGGCCGTATTGATCCAGCGTCGAGAGCGGCAGGGTCGGACTGCTGAGCGAGATGAAAAGAATCGGGTCAACAGCAGGATTGGTTTTGCGGAACGAAGGCGGCGAGGGCATGCCGCTTGGCAGGTAGCGGGCGGAAAGTGAGATTGCAGTCTGCACATCCTGGGCTGCAGCGTCAATATTGCGTTCCAAGGAAAATTGCAGGGTGATCTGGGTGGAGCCGGTGGTGCTGACCGAACTCATGGAATCGATGCCGGAGATGGTCGCGAACTGTTTTTCCAGGACCGTGGCCACGGTCGAAGCCATGGTGTTGGGGCTCGCCCCCGGCAGGCTGGCGTTGACCAGAATGGTCGGAAAATCGACGTTGGGCAGGTCACTGATTGCCAGTTGGCGGTAGCCGATCAGGCCAAAGAGGAGGATGCTGAACATGATCAGCACGGTCATGACCGGTCGGCGGATAAACAGATCGGAAACGCCGGTCATTGCTTGCCTCTTGCGTTGTCGGAGCCAGATTCGGCTGCTTTGCCGCTGTCGCCAGTTTTGTTTTGTGGGCTGCTGCCTTTGCGTTCTTCAACCTTGACGCCGTCAGCCAACTGCATTTGGCCGTCAGTCACCACCCGTTCGCCTGCTTGGAGTCCAGCCTCGATCACAGTATCGCCGTTAGAAAGCATGCCCGGTTTTACCGGTCTGTATTCGACGGTCTGGTCGTCTTTGACCACATAAAGATACAATCCTTTTTGTCCGGTCTGGATAGCCTGGGAAGGAACAACTATGCAATCAGGGCGGGAGGTGAGCTGCATCCGGACATCGATCATCTGGCCGGGCCAGAGGGATTTATCTGCGTTGACAAACGTTGCCTTGATCCGGATGACGCCGGTGGTGGGATCCACAGTGTTGTCGATAAAGGACAACGATCCGGTGAGCAATTCGCCTTTGGTATTTTTATCAGGTACCAGCACCTTCAGGGTTCCGGCTGCCCGGTATTTATTGATATCAGCGAGGTGCTGTCCGGGGATGGTAAAGGCGGCCAGAACAGGTTTGATCTGCTTGATGGTGACCATGGGGCTGTCGGTGTTGGCTTTGACAAGGTTGCCCGGGTCGGTTTTGATTTCACCGGTACGTCCGGTTAATGGCGAGCGGATCGAGCAGTTGTCGAGTTCCAGGCGGGCGGCGTCAACCGCTGCCTGATCCGCTTTCACCGTGGCGGTCAGAGCGGCAACCTTGGTGGCGGCCTGGTCAGCCTGTTCAGCAGAGACAAACCCTTTCTTTACCGCAAGGGCGTAGCGCTCCCCTTCACGGTGCGCATTGTCCAGCTCGGCTTTGTCCTTGGCAAGGAGTGCTTCCGTCTTGGCGAGGTTAGCGGCAAAGGTACGAGGATCTATGGTAAACAGCAGCTCGCCTGCCTTAACCTCGTCTCCTTCCTTGAAATGCACAGATTTGAGAATGCCGGTTACCTGGGACTGAATGACTACGGTACTTAAAGATTCGACATACCCGGTAGCGCCGATTTCAACAGGCAGTGTCTTTTTCTGGCTGGTTTCTATGGTCACCGGAATGGTCGATTTTTTCTTCTGCCCCTTTTTGCCGTCGCCGTTTGGATTGGAGGAACATCCTGGTAACAGGAGGATACAGCAGAGCAGTATCAGGAGTTGGTAAGTGGGGAAAGTATAAAAGGAACGACTAAGCGGGTTGTGGGATGTAGGGGCGGGCATCATAGGTTGTTCCTTGCAACGTGTCTGTTTTCTGTTCCGGTGTGGTGAAGGGAGGTGACTGGTCCTGTATCTTTGGTTTGCCAACCACCGCCTAGTGCCTTGTAGAGTGCCACCACATTGAGCGTCAGCTGCTGGGTGCTCTGGGTGAGTTTATCCTGAGACTGGTAGAGCGCTGCTTCGCTGAGCAGGACATTGAGAAAGGTGGTCAGCCCCGCCTCATACTGTCCTTTGGCAATAGTCAATGCTTGTTGTCCGGAAGTTACTGCTTGACCGAGAATTTGGTGTTTTTCATGTTCGCGGGCGTAGGCGACGAGAGCGTTCTCCGTCTCGGCAAGAGCGGTAAGCACCGTCTTTTCATAGGTTGCCTGGGCTTGATCACGACGGGCCTCGCTGATGGCGATGGCTGCTCGGGTTCGCCCCCCGTCGAACAGCGACCATTGTACTGCTGGTCCAGCGGACCAGTATTGGCTGGAAGTTGTTACAAGATTGCCCAGTGAGGTGCTCTGCAGGCCGATAAGGGCGGAGAGGGAGAAGCGGGGGAAAAGTTCGGCAATGGAGGCACCCACTGTGGCCGTGGCGGCAGCAAGTTTACGTTCGGCAGCACGAATATCGGGACGCTGCCGGAGCAGTTCCGAGGGGAGAGTGGTTGGCAGTAGGGGTGGAACAGGGGGGATGCTTGCAATTATTGCCAGCTCGGCCTTCAAGGATTGCGGTTGTTGCCCGAGGAGCAGGGCCAATTGGTGTATCGCCTGTGAGGTTGCGCTCTCCAAAGTTGGAACCTCGGATCTGGTCAGGGCCAGCTGTGTTCTAGCCTGTGCGACTTCGAGTTCGCCGCCAAGACCGATCTCAAATTTATTACGGACCAGAGCAGCGGTTTG
>CAITZN010000104.1 GCA_903896915.1 uncultured bacterium | reverse complement strand
TTGCTGATCGAACCTCCATCCTGGCTTTGAACGCATCCATTCAGGCTGCTATGGCAGGCGACGCTGGACACGGATTTGCAGTTGTCGCCGAGGAGGTGCAACGTCTGGCTGAGAGTTCGAGTAACTCGACTAAGCAGATAGACTTGCTAGTAAAAAGCATTCAGTCAGAAATCAAGGATGTAAGTAATCGTATGGATGAGAGTATCAGCAAGGTTGTTCAGGGGTCGCAGCTCGCTGACGGTGCGTACGGTAAGCTGCAGGAGATCGAGTCAGTATCCAACAGCTTAGCTGATCTTATCGAATCCATCACCCAGGCTTCGGCACAACAGGTACAGATGTCTGAAGGAGTTGTAGAGAACATGGTGGCGGTTGGTGGTGTTAGCAATGAAACTTCTCGCGCGTCCCAGGAAACGGCAATATTGATGGACCTGCTGAACAAGACGGCTCGAGGACTGCGTGAGTCTGTTGAGGTGTTCAAAATCGAAAGTGTCCAGGCTGTGTAATTAACAAATATACATCCGTTGTTCATGACTTTACGTTTCTAATAACCAGGAGAAATATATATGCTGAAACAGCAAACCATGACCAGCCTGCTGGTGCTATTTATTGCCCTTGTTCCTGCGCATAATCTTTTTGCGGCGGATGGAATTGTTAAGCTAGGTATTAGTTCTAGTAAGAGCGGCAGTTTTACCAATGTTGGAACTAGTACAAAGAACGGGGCAGAACTAGCACAACAGGAGATCAATACTGAGGGTGGGTTGAAGGTAGGTAATAAGGCGTATACCATCGAGTTGGTGTACGTTGATAACACTTCGAGTAGATCGTCAGCCACCGATAATGCAGTAAAGCTAATAAGCCAGGATCAGGTAATGGCTATTATCGGGCCCCAAAGCAGCGACAGAGCCATTGCCGTTGGTGAAGTCGCCAACTCTTTTAAAACACCGATGGTGACCCCTTGGTCCACCTCGCCTCTTACGACTTTGAACAGACCTTATGTCTTCCGCATGGCGATCTTGTACGATATTCAGGCAATGGCTACCACCAAGTTCGCTGCAAAGGAATGGAAAGCGACAAAAGTGGCCATTCTTTATGATGAGGTGAGCCCGTATCCTTCAGGGATGGCCAAGGCGTTTAAATCGACTTTTGAAGGTGTAAACGGACAGGGGTCGGTGGTAGCTTTTGAAACGTTTCGGACGGGTGAGACGGATTTCAGCAAGCAGTTAAGCGTTATCATGAATTCCGGGGCCGATTTTCTCTATACCCCGCAACATTATGAAGAAGTTCCTCTCATTGTGCAGCAGGCAAAAAAAATGGGTTGGAAGAAGCCGATTACTGGTTCCAATTCCTGGTCAGGTGGTGATTTGATGGGGCAATGCGGAGATAATTGCAAGGGTCTTTTTTTCACCGGAAATTTTGCTGCTGGCGGTGCTAAGGGCAAATCAAAGGAATTTGTCGACAAGTATCAAAAAGCCTACAATAAGGTGCCTGATGAAGTTTCAGCGCTCACTTATGATGCGGTTAAACTCATTGCCCAGTCACTCAAAAACACCGGTGGGTTGACAGGTAATCTTCTGCAGGATCGAACAAAATTGAAGGAGCAGATCGCTGCGACGAAGAAATTCGAAGGCGCCACTGGCACTCTGGGGTATCATGGCAACGGGGATCCCAGTAAATGTGCTGTTGTAATTAAAATTGATGAAAAGGGTCTGTTTAGCACCTATGAAACGGTCTGCCCATAAAATGTAATTAAATTTATCCTTAAGATAATGCTCACGGCTCATGTCGATGAGCATTATCTTAAGCTCTTGCCTTGAAATTCTCTTGTCTCCAGTTATAAAAACTGCCTATCTGTTCCGAGTATCTCTTCCCTGTTGTACAATGATCATTGACGGCAGAATAATGAGGATGCCGATAATAGTTTTCAAAGGTGGTAATTCATGGTGGAGGAACCACTCAATCAGGATGATCAGCGGTGGATACAGGTAGGAATAAGCCATGACTCGGGTCGGACCGAGGTGGAGAGTTGCCCACTGGGAAATGAAAAAGGTGATAATGGTAGTGAAGACGGCAAGGTAGGCGATGCCCACCCAGACTTTGGTTGGAATCGATGTCCAGGGCGTTACCGTCAATTTGGTGCAGGCGAAGAGCAGGAGCCAGAGGCAGCCGGTCACCAGAATCCAGAAAGTCATAACAGCCATGGGTTCGCCACGGTGCAGGAATTTGACTAGTGGCATATACAGGGCCATCAATAAGCAACCAGCAAAAAAAAGCAGGTCGCCATGATTAAGTTGCATCCTCAATAACTGTTGCATATCCCCTTCAAAGATTACCCATATCGCACCGGCCATGGCGAACACCAAGGCTAGAAGGCGATAACTCCCCAACCGTTCCCGGAGAAGGAACCAGCTATACAGGCCTGATATCCCAGGAACGGTCGTGAAAATAACACCGGTATGCAAGGGCGTGGTGACACGGAGAGAGAGAAACATCAGCAAGAAAAAACCAACGAGTGCAGCACTGATGAGGCTATAGCGAAGCAGAGCGGCAGAACCGGGATAGGCCAAACCAAACGTGCGGCCGACATAAGGTCCAAAGAGCAGGGTGGCCAACAGGAAGCGCACTAGAGTTAAAGCCACCGGGTCCATGAAAGGGGTGATGGCTTTGCCCACCGTGAACGAAGTGGAAACGAGGATGGCGGAGATTAGCATGCAACCGTGAATAAACCAAAGCGGATAGGGGGGGCGACTGTGGACGCCACTTTGCATCATTGTAGAAGTTGCAGCAGAGGCTGGTGCAGTTTGCTGTTACTGGCGAGAATTTCCTGCAGAAAGGGGGAGTAGGGACCACCCGAAAAGTCACTGACGCAGCCTCCTGCCTCTTCGACCAGTAACCATCCGGCCGCTGTATCCCAAGGCTGTAGGTTGATTTCATAAAAACCATCGAGACGTCCGCAGGCCACATAGGCCA
>CAITZN010000103.1 GCA_903896915.1 uncultured bacterium | reverse complement strand
CGTCTTGCATCGGATGAACCGCAAGTATACTATTGAATCATACTTGGATAAAGTTGCGACCCTTCGTCGTTTTCGACCCGACATTGCTCTGGCAACTGATATCATCGTTGGGTTCCCTGGTGAAACTGAAGCTGATTTTCAGGCTACCCTTGACCTGTTATCTGCCGTTCGATTCCACGGTTCATTTTCTTTTAAATATTCAGACCGACCTCGCACCCCTTCCGCTGATTTTGATGACAAAATCCCGGAACAAGTTAAAAGTCGGCGCCTGAAAGAATTTCAAACCTTACAAGATTTAATCGGATTAGAACGAAATATTGAATGTATAGGGCGAATAGTTGAAGTAATGATTGAGGTAACTGACAGCAATGACTGCAAAGGTCGCACCCCGGCCAACCAAATGGTACACTTCTCCAGTCAAGGCAAATTGTTTGCTCCAGGCGACCTGACTATGGTCAAAATTGATCAAGCAGGTAAGCACTCACTGAAGGGCAAACTTTACAATCAAGATTAACTTGTCCAAGCAAGATTCCATAATAGGATGACAAATGATTGATCTTCATTCGCATACTTTTTTTAGCGACGGGGCCTTAGTGCCTTCAGAACACGTTCGTCGTGTAGAAATACTTGGCTACGAGGCGATTGCCATAACCGACCATGCCGATTCCTCCAATATACATTTTCTGATCCCAAACTTGATCAAAGTTGCTCGTGATCTGAATCCAATTAACACTACTCAGTTAATTGTCGGTGTGGAGTTGACCCATGTCCCCCCTGCCCTCATTGCTTCTATTGCAGCACAAGCAAGGGCGCTCGGAGCCCAAATAATAGTGGTTCACGGTGAAACCCCTGTGGAACCAGTACATTCAGGAACCAACAGAGCTGCTTTGGAAGCCGGTATCGATATTCTTGCCCATCCCGGTTTCATTACCGAAGAAGAAGCTGCTCTTGCAGCGCGCAACAACATTTTTCTCGAAATTTCAGGACGAAAAGGACACAGCTTGACAAATGGCCATGTGGCAAAGATGGCTGAAAAGACAGGAGCGTTGTTGGCTATCAACGCAGATGCACATACACCCGGTGATTTCCTGACCGCTGAAATGGCTGAAAAGGTAGGACTCGGTGCCGGTATCAGCAAAGACCGTTATCAACAGATACGCCGTGATATGGCTAAGTTGGTCGCACGACTTAAACCTCTTGCTTAATGTTTCATACTGCTACCTGCAACACATCGAACGACCAAAGATCCAGGTCCAATTTTCGCTTTAAATACAGTTTATTGCAGCTCACATTACAGCAGGAACATGCGCTATGAATTATCAAGGAACCATCTATCGGCCGCCCAGTGAAGCCAACAGTGTTCTCCTGCAAATCACTACCGGTTGTTCTCATAATAAATGCAGCTTTTGCGGTATGTACAAAGGACAACGTTTTACGATTAAACCCGAAGAACTGATCCTTGCTGATATCGATTATGCCGCCGACCATTTTCCTTATGCCCAACGCCTTTTTCTCTGTGACGGCGATGCCCTGATTCTGCCCCAACAACAATTGCTCACCATTCTTAAAAGGATTGCAATTCAGTTGCCGCAAATAACTCGTGTCGGAATCTACGCCAACACGAAAAGCCTGAGATCAAAATCAATCGAGGAGTTGCTAAGTTTACGCCAACATGGCCTTGGAATTGTTTACATGGGGTTGGAAAGCGGCGATGACGTTACACTGGTCGGTATAAACAAAGGGGCCACCGCCGATCAGATGATCGAAATGGGGAGAAAGACGAAGCTTGCCGGAATGCAATTATCAGTGACGGTATTGCTCGGGATCGCCGGACCTGAGCGATCGGCAATCCATGCCATGGAAAGCGGTCGTGTCTTGACAGCCATTGACCCCGACTATATTGGGGCTTTGAGCTTGATGCTGGAATCTGGAACACCTCTGCATGCTGCATATCAGGCAGGAAAATTTGCGCTGCCTAAACCCTTGGCTATCCTCCAGGAGCTGCGCTCTATGATTGCCGCCACCAACCTAAGCCAGGGTCTGTTTCATGCCAACCATGCCTCCAATTATCTGCCGATCCGCGCAAAATTACCGGAAGAAAAAAGTGCGACCCTCGCCCTGCTTGATCAAGCTCTTGCAGGGAAATTGGCACTGAAACCCGAATACCTCCGGGCACTTTAAACTCCCCTTTTCTCCTTTCATTTAATACCTCGCCCCCTGCTCTGCAGGACGACGCGAAAGAAACGCACAAACTATGCCTACCGAACAGCACGACAGCAACATCATCGCCATCATTACCACTGAGTATATTGAACTGGATAAGCTGCTTAAGCGGGAAAACCTCACAGCCAGCGGCGGCGAAGCCAGATATCTGATCAGTCAGGGGTTGGCACAGGTCAACGGTGTCCTGGAAACGAGGAAACGACGGAAGCTCTATCCGGGAGATGTGGCACTTTTCAATGGAGTTGAGGTGCGGGTAGTTGAAAAACCCCCCTCTGTACCCTCTCAGTGATGAAGAGGAAACAGAGGGGTATGCATAAAGATTAGAAATCTTATCGGGTGAGAATTTGTTGTGCCTCTATGTAGCGGGCTTTTGTCTTCTCTAGAATCTCCGGAGGCACAGCCGGTGGAGGTGGCTGCTTGTTCCAGGCAAGCGTTGAGAGATAATCGCGAAGAAATTGTTTATCAAAGCTCGGTTGGCCTTGGCCGGGTTGATATTGATCCAAAGGCCAGAAACGTGATGAATCCGGGGTCAGCACCTCGTCAATAAGAATAAGGGAGTTGCTGCTATCCAGACCTAGTTCAAATTTGGTATCCGCTATAATGATTCCCTTGGTGCGGGCGTAATCGGCAGCTCGCTGATACAACTCGACACTTACCTTAGCCATTTTATCTGTCAGTTCCAATCCGATCAGTTCCCGCATCCGCTCGATGGAGATATTTTCGTCATGCAAACCCTGCTCGGCCTTAGTGGAGGGCGTAAACAAGGGTTCGGGAAATTGATCGGACTCGCGCATTCCCACCGGCAGATTGAAACCACACACCGTGGTATTCTTCTTATAAGCGCTCCAAAATGAGCCGGAAAGATACCCCCGGACGATACATTCGATCGGCACAACTTTGGTCCGCTTGACCAGCATTGAACGCCCTTCCAGCTGGTTGCGGTACTGACGGCAGATTTCAGGAAATTGGTCAACATCGGCGGTGAGCAGATGGTTGGGTACGATATTGCCAAGCAACCCGAACCAGAACAAGGAGATCTGGGTCAAAACTTTCCCTTTACCGGGGATAGGATCGGCCATAACAACATCATAGGCCGAAATCCGGTCAGTGGCCACCATAAGTAGTTTGTCTGCATGGCCTGGGATCTCATACATATCCCTGACTTTGCCGCGATGTAATAAAGTTAAATCCGG
>CAITZN010000102.1 GCA_903896915.1 uncultured bacterium | reverse complement strand
GTGCCACCTCAGGGCAGAAAAGACGAATTACGCGACCAACTGCAAGACGGGCTTATCGACCTGGTCACCTTCACCAGCTCATCCACGGTCACCAATTTCCTCACCATGATCGATGCCGCCAGCACCGAAGAATTACACCATTTGCTCGACAAGGTGAAAATTGCTGCCATTGGCCCGGTCACCGCCGAAACCATCAGAAAGCATGGCCTGCAGGTGGATATTCAGCCCCAGCGGTATACGATCAACGATATGGTGCAAGCCATTGTGGCCTATTACCGAGAACAAACCCTGCGAGAGAGCGAGTAAGCCACGGCGGTGCCGGAACGTTCTGCCGTCACAACCCGCCCGCCCGCCTGCCCCCCGTTCCGATGATGCCTCGGCACAACAAGCCGATCACGCTATTCTCTGCGCGGCCTGTAACGCCGTTATCACCCACCGAAACCAAGCCTTGCAGGTGAATGATCGGCATGAACACGCTTTTTTCAATCCCGCTGGAATCGCCTTTACAATTCTCTGTTATCGGCAGGCCCCAGGGGGCTTCCCGCACGGCGAACCGACCAGCGAATTCACATGGTTCCCCGGTTTTTGCTGGCAAATTGTGCTCTGCGCCTCCTGCCAGACCCACCTTGGCTGGCTGTTTACCGGCACCCAATCCTTTTTTGGTCTAATCGCCGCCCGGTTGGTATAGGCCGCTTCAGTGAGTTGTTCTCGTTCCTACGCAGAGCGTAGGAACGAGAAACCACCACGCCAACCATACAATTTTCTGTATTGTTTTTAACAGGCTCAAGTTGTACATTATAAACAAGAGAAAGTGGCTGCGACTCAACTCTTCCGGCGCAATTGTTTATGTCAAAATTTTTATCCAAGAGCATCTATCTGACCGCCCTGACACTGATCATCGTATCAGCGGGGACTGTCCATGCCGGTGAAAAATCGTCACCGAATCGTGGCACGGCTTGGGATAGTACGGTCAATAGCTTGCTGGCCACCGGCATGTACGGCTTCGACAGTCACAGCACACCGGGCCTGACAATACAACTGCAACATTCCGAGAATATGTATCGGGGCCTTACCGCGAACAAGGCCCAGCTCAACGGCCAGGCTATCACCTTCTCTTATGAGGGTTCCTCAGGGTTACTAGCATTCTCTGCTGGATATATTCTCTCCGGCCAACTGAACAATCGGGAGCCAGGAACTATCTTTCTGGGTGTCGATCCCGAACCGGATAAAATCTTTGACCCCGGGCGTTCCTGGTATATGGCTCTTAACCTTTCTCGAACCTATCAGTTTGATGAAAACACCAGTTTTAGCTTGAGCAACAGGGTCATGTTGCTCAAAAATCCGTTCGACACGGAAGAGGGGCACATATTTTCCATGCTGTTCAACATGCCAATCTCGTATCGCAACTACCTGACCATTACCCCGGAACTCCAATGGTCGCGCCCGGTGTCGCGATCCAACTTCAGCAACAGCGTCCGGATGCTTGGCGACCCACTAGATAAATCGCCCCAAGATGTTTTTTATGGCGGGGTATCCGTCAGTTTTTCGTACTGATCGTGATCCCCGGGCTGCGATTCCCTTGTGTCTTTCCAATCTATCATCAGCGAGTCTCCCCCTTTTTTTTGTGCTCAGAGCCAATCAGCCAGCCAACGCCCATGAGTCATTCCCGAATAGCTCTTGGCAAGATGTTGCCGATTGCATCATAATTTTCAGACAATACAGACAGGAGCGCCTGCCGTGAACGTAATCCCTCTGCTTAAAAAATGGACTTCATCTCCTATGGTTACCACTAAAAAGATCTGTACCCTGGCATCTATCGTCGTGTTGCTTGCCTCTTTCAGCCTCTCGACTGAAGCGGCGCCGACTCCCGCAAAAACAACGGGGCCGGCCAAGCGCCAGGTCGTCTTTCTTCCTTTTACCGTTGAAATTCCAGGCTCGTATGCTTACCTGCGCCAGGGTCTCGCCAGTATGCTTGCCAGCCGCCTGGCATCCCGTGCCGACATCGCCGCTATTCCTCAGGGAACGGCAACCGAGCAGATGGCCAAGGCCCTCAAGTCCGGTGAATATGCCTCGGTCAGCCAGCAGCTCCGCCAGACCGGCGCCGATTATCTCGTTATCGGGTCACTGACCCCCAAAGGCCAACAATTTGAACTAACCAGCTATGTTTTTTCTAACAGCGCCGAGCAGACCCCCAAAAAATTCCAGCGGGATGTCGTAGTTATTGACAGGGCCATGACCGCTGTCGATGAGCTGGCCTGGGACCTCAGCAGCT
>CAITZN010000101.1 GCA_903896915.1 uncultured bacterium | reverse complement strand
TGACCATAGAAAAAAATGTACTGATGTTGAGCCGGCTTGAGCAGGAACTGCATGAGATCGTTGCCAAAGTTGATGGGGTCAAATCGGTGTCTACCCAGGTGGGTAAGAATTTTCATCAAGCGGATATCTATCGAAAAATTGATTTCCAAGCGCCTTCCCGCGTTCTACTGGTGGATGATGAGCGCGAATTTGTCCAGACCTTGTCGGAAAGACTGCTGCTCCGCGATATGGGCTCGGCGGTGGCCTACGATGGTGAATCTGCCCTGCAGATGTTGCACGAAGACGAACCGGAAGTCATGATTCTCGACCTGAAGATGCCTGGCATTGACGGTATGGAGGTCCTGCGGCGAGTCAAAGAAACGCAACCTGAGATCGAAGTGATTATCCTCACCGGGCACGGCAATGAAACCGACAAGGAGACCTGCATGCAGTTGGGGGCCTTCGCCTACCTGCAAAAACCGGTCGATATCGACATCCTCAGTGAAACCATGAAAAAAGCCAATGAGAAAATCCAGTTGCGGAAGCAGGAGAAAGGCGAGTGAGGAGAGGGGTGCAAACACCGTCTCGACCTATGCAATGCCCACCTGATAGTGCCGACAGACAAGGGGGTCTGTATCCTCTTGTCTGTCGCAGCGTCAAAAATCGATTTCTTACAACCCCAGTGGGTTGAGTGTTGCCATACCCCATCTGCGGGAGGAGGCCAGAATGTCTTTTAAGCGATATAAACCCCGATTCCTTGATTATCATGATCAGGCATCTGGCCTCTATAAATCGCTCTTTAATTTCAGGATGCTTTGGCGGCAGTCCATTGCCATTACTCTTGCTGTGGCCCTTCTCCCCCTACTCGTCCTGGCGGTTATTGATTACAATATCAGCAAGCAGGCCATAGAATCCGAGGTTCTCCTGCGGACGGCTCGCCTTGTCTCCAATGCGCGCCGTACCCTGACCGCCTATCTGGACGAGCGAAAATTCGCCCTCAACTTTCTAATCCTCGACAATACCTACGACCAATTGTTCGACGAGCAGCGGCTCAAACAACTGCTCGAGAATCTCAAAGGCGGGCTGGGGGAATGGTCCGAACTCGGCGTCATCGACCACAACGGTATCCAGCGCAATTACGCTGGGCCCTATCCGTTTAAGGACAGGGACTACAGCGGGCAGGACTGGTATAAAAACCTCAACTACACCGACCCGGATACGTACCATGACCACATCTCGATGCGTTCCAACATCAGTGAAGTCTTTCTCGGATTCCGGAACACCCCCCATCTGGTTATTTCCGTGCTCCATAGCAACCCCTTCGGGCTGGAGTGGCTGCACTATATCCTCCGAGCCAGCCTCGATATCGACCGGCTCAGCGCCATCTTGTCCCAGCTTGAGCTCGAAGGCAAAGGCGACGCCTTCCTGATCAACAAAGAGGGGACTCTGCAGACACCGTCACGCCGTTACGGTGGTGTCCTTGAAAAATATCCCCTCCCTGTGCCGACTTTTTCCGAGCACACCCAGGTCATCGAAAACAGCGATCACCTAGGCCATCAGG
>CAITZN010000100.1 GCA_903896915.1 uncultured bacterium | reverse complement strand
GCTGTTGCCTGGGCCGCAAAGAAGGAGCGGTTGAGGGCGCGGTCGCGTTCTACCGTTCTCTTTCGTTTCCTGGGAGCATTGCTGAGAATTGTGCCGCCGCCGATGGTGGTGACTGGCGAATAACTGCGAACGACATAACGGTCGCCCGGCCAGACGGCCACAGGTTCCTGGAGGATCAACTGGATAGGGCTTGTTGCGCCGGGAGGCAGGCTGTCTGACTCCAGCAGGGAAATTCTGCCGACAACTTCCCTGGTGCCGAGATGGACCCGGACCTGGGTTCGGTTTTTCAGTTCTTTGTGTGCTGTCTTCAGATAGTGAAAATCGGCGTCGAGCCGGGTGGAGGCAATCAGGCTGCCTGGTGTCGCCGCCATGTCACCCCTGTTAATCTGTTCTTTTTCGATGCCCTGAAGATTGATGGCGGTTCGGTGGCCGGCCTCGACCAGATCGACATCACGACCGTGCACCTGGATGCCGCGGATTTTGGCGAGCAGTCCGCCGGGATAGAACATCACCTCCGCGCCGGTCTCGATACGGCCGGAAAGCGAGGTGCCGGTGATGACCGTCCCAAACCCCTTCATGGAAAAGACGCGGTCCACTGCCATGCGAAACGGCCCGAATTCCTCGTGGAAATCGATGGCTGCCACTTTGGCATCAAGCAGGGCAACGATCTCCCCAATTCCTTCGCCACTCAGTGAATCAACCGGGACAATCGGCGCAGCTTCAAGAAAACTGCCCTTGAAGAAATCGCGCACCTCCTCGGTGACCATGTCCAGCCAGTCCGGCTCGACCATGTCTTTTTTGGTAAGGATGATCAGGCCGTCGCGGACACCGAGCAACTGGCAGATTTCAAAATGCTCGACGGTCTGCGGCATGATGCCCTCATCGGCGGCGATGACAAAAGCCACCAAATCCATGCCGGCGGCACCCGCCACCATGTTGCGGATAAACTTCTCGTGGCCGGGCACATCGACAATGCCCAGCCGATGCCCACAGGGAAGGTCGAGGTAGGCAAAACCCAGTTCGATGGTGATGCCGCGTTCTTTTTCTTCCTTGAGTCGATCGGTTTCTATGCCAGTGAGCGCCCGGATCAGGCTGGTTTTGCCGTGATCGACATGGCCGGCGGTGCCGAGGACGATTTCACGCATAGGGAAACCGGTTTGGTCGGTTGTTGAAGTCCCTCAAGGTCTTGGCCGCAGCGGCGTTCAGAAATAGGGATTGGTTTTGGCTTCGCGGCCGATGGTGGATTGTAACCCCCCATAGCCGTGTCCCGGCCAGACAATAGTCTCCTCGGGCAGGGTCAGCAGTCGCGTTTTGATGGCAGTGAGCAGCTGTTCCGTGGAGCCACCCGGGAAATCGGTACGGCCGACCGCACCGACAAAAACGGTGTCGCCGGTGAAACAGTGCGGCGCGCTGTAGAGGCAGATGCCGCCTGGGGTGTGGCCGGGAGTGTGGATAACCTGGAGTTGTTCCTCGCCGACGGTAATGACGTCGCCGTCCTGGACGGTTACGCCAATCGGTGGCGACTCGGGCATGCCGAGGCTGGAAAAGTAGTCCTTTATTTGCGGATTACTGAAATAGGCAGCGTCCTCGGCGTGCATAACGATTTGGGCACCGGTAGCCTCCTGGATGCGACCGTTGCCGCAAACATGGTCGGGGTGGCCGTGGGTGTTGATAATGTATTGTACCTGCAACTGGCTGCGGCTGCAGTAATCGAGGATGCGGTCTTCATCGCCGCCTGGGTCGATGATGGCGGCAATTTTGGTTTTTTCGCATGAGACGATATAGCAACAGACCCCCATCATGCCGACCGTAAGTTGTTTGACAAGCATAGATCTGATCCTTTGTAGTTTGGTTAGGCTATAGGTGTTGAGGCGGTAGGTGTTGAGGCT
>CAITZN010000099.1 GCA_903896915.1 uncultured bacterium | reverse complement strand
GTTTCCAGGCCCCGGTGAGCATCATCATTGCCCCGATCATGGCCGGTACGCCGGTGGTGTAGGAGATCGCCTGGGAGCCAACCTCGCGGTAGGCTTCCTCGTGGCTGCAGATATTGTAGATGTAGAGTTGTTTTTCTTTGCCGTCCTTGATCCCCTTGAAGACGCAGCCGATGCAGGTGCGGCCGTGGGTCAGAGGGCCAAGCGAGGCGGGTTCCGGCAGGACAGCCTTAAGGAACTTGAGCGGCACGATCTCGGTGCCGTTGTATTCGACCGGGTCGATCCGGGTCATGCCGACATTTTCCAGCACTCGCAGATGGGTCAGGTAATTTTCGGAGAAGGTCATCCAGAAGCGGGCCCGCTTGAGTCCCTTAAGATTGAGTACCAGGGATTCCAGCTCCTCGTGGTACATCAGGAAACATTTCTTAGGCCCGATGCCCTCGGGGAAATCATAGTTCATCGACCAGGACAGCGGATCGGTTTCTACCCATTCGCCGTGCTCCCAGTAGCGGCCGCGCTGGGTGATCTCGCGGATGTTGATCTCGGGATTGAAATTGGTGGCAAAGTGCTGGCCATGGTCGCCGTCATTGCAGTCGATGATGTCCAACTGGTGAATCTCGTCGAAATGGTGTTTCTGAGCCCAGGCGCAGAAGACATTGGTGACACCGGGATCAAAGCCGGACCCAAGCAGGGCCATCAGATTCTGCTTGGTAAACCGCTCTTTGTACGCCCACTGCCACTTGTATTCGAACTTGGCCACATCCGGCGGCTCGTAGTTAGCGGTGTCGAGATAGTCGACCCCGGTCGCCAGGCAAGCCTCCATCAGGGCCAGATCTTGATAGGGAAGGGCGACATTGAGCACCAGGTCCGGCTTGATGCGCTCAATCAGGGCAACGGTTTCAGGGATATTGTCAGCATCGACCTGTGCCACGGCCACGGTGACGCCGGTCCGTTCTTTGACAGAAGCCGCGATGGCCTCGCATTTGGCAACGGTCCGGCTGGCCAGGGTGATGGTCGTGAAGACCTCGGATGCCTGGGCGCATTTATGGACGACGACACTGCCGACGCCGCCAGCGCCGATGATGAGCACATGGGCCATGGTATTCTCCTTGGGTATTTTCGAACTCAGGTTACTTTGCTTATCGTTCAAAATAGGTATAGCCGCGCAACCCGGCCTCGTAGGCCTCGACGATCTCCCGTCGTTCCTGGGCGCTGATCCGGCCAGAGCGCACCGCTTTTTCTGCGGTCTCCCGGAAGCGGACAAACAGCCGCTTGGGATCGTACTGGACATAGGACAAAACCTCAGCCACGGTATCCCCTTCCTGCTCGCTGACGAACTCGTACTCGCCGTTGTCCTGGATGCGGATGGTGACCACATTGGTGTCGCCCAGGAGATTGTGCAGATCGCCCAGGGTCTCCTGGTAGGCACCGACCAGGAAAGCGCCGAGGTAATATTCTTCGTAGGGCTTGAGTTCGTGCAGGGGCAGATAGCGCTTGACCCCCCGTTTGTCGATGAACTGGTCGATCTTGCCGTCGCAGTCGCAGGTGATGTCGGCCAAGATGCCTTTGCGGGAGGGTTCCTCGTCGAGACGATGGATCGGCATGATCGGGAAGAGCTGGCCGATGGCCCAGGCGTCGGGCAGAGACTGGAACACGCTGAAATTGCAGTAGTAAAAATCCGACAGAACCCGGTCGAGGTCCATCAGCTCGGTGCTAGGGTTTTTTAGCTCCTTGGAGAGTCGGTTGATCTCGTTGATGGTGGTCCAGAACAGTTGCTCGGCCAGGGAGCGCTCGCGCAGGCTGATCTGGCCGTTTTGAAAGAGCCGCCGGGTCTCGTCGCGATAGAAAATGGTGTCGTTGAACACCTCCTGGATATTGCGCACGGTCAGGTCTTTGAGCGCCTGGGCCATGTATTCCAACTGGGGCGGGCATCCTTCGGGCAGTTTTTCTGGCAGGGGATCGGCCTGAAACCGGGTGACATCGAGGATGTTGAACAGCAGGATCGAATAGTAGGCAACCAGGGCCCGGCCCGATTCAGTGATGATGATCGGATGGGGGATGTTTTCCTCCTCCAATGAGGTCATCACCGCTTCGATGATGTCGGTGCAGTATTCTTTGAGGGTGTAATTGCGGCTGGAGAGGAAATTGGACTGGGAGCCATCGTAATCGACTGCCAGGCCGCCGCCGAGATCGAGGTACTCAACCTTGGCGCCTTCTTTGACCAGGCCGGCATAGACTCGGCAGGCCTCGTTGACTGCGGTGCGGATCTCGCGGATGTTGGAGATTTGTGAGCCCAGGTGGTAGTGAACCAGTTTGAGGCAGTCGAGCATGCCGGCGCTGGACAGCAGGTCGACCGCCTGGATGATTTGGTTGGTGGTGAGGCCGAAAATGGAACGCTCGCCGCCGGATTCCGACCAGTGGCCGCCCGCCTGGGCGGAGAGTTTGATGCGGATGCCGAGGATCGGCTTGGCCTGAAGTTTTTTCGAGCGTTCGATGATCAGCGGTAGCTCATCGGGCATCTCCACCACCAGGATGCAGGTGAAGCCGATCTTGGTGGCATAGAGGCCGAGATCGATGAATTCCTCGTCCTTGTAACCGTTGCAGATCAGGACCGCTTTCTTGTCGCGCATCATACCCATGGCGGCGATCAACTCGGCCTTGGAGCCAGCCTCCAGGCCGTGATGGTAGCGGGAGCCGAACTGGGTGATCTTTTCCACCACCTGCTGCTGCTGATTGACCTTGATCGGGTAGGCGCCCATGAAGGTGTTGGTGTAGCCCAGTTCCTCCATGGCGGAACGGAAGGTCTCGTTGAGGCTGGTGATCTGGGAGTCGAGGATGTTTTCGATGCGCAGCAGCACCGGCATGTCGAAGCCGCGTTCCCTGATGCCGCTGGAGATGGAGGCGATGCTCACCGCCCGGTCAACGGCACCGGGTTCGGGTGCCACCATCATGTCGCCGTTCTCGGCCACAAAAAAATAGCCGCCGCCCCATTCGGTCACCCCGTAGAGATCCGACGACTTACTGATGTTCCAACGTTCCATGGTATAGTTCAACGATACTCCTCCACCAGAATAAGAGCTTGTCCGTAAATAAAACTTTGGTGCTCGCATCCGGATTTTGGCCGTCTTTGACCGCTCCTAAATCACAAAATCCTCAGCGTAGCACGACTACACTTGCGGTTTTGTTCAATCGTCGCGATCAAATCCGTCTCAAAATCCGGCGCGGTCCCATGAAAGCTTATTTAAGGGCAAACTCTAAGATTTGTTCTTTTATAATAAAAGCAGCACCCCTGCGTCAAGGCTACCGGTGCGTTCTATTCGAAACCTAACAATAAGCAGTATGCTCAGGACAACAACCGGATTTCTTGGCCCCCGTTCATCGGGCGATGGAGCGTAATGTTCCGACCAGCGGTGACCGCTTCCTGGTAGGCGTCGCGGTACATGGTGCTGCCCTGGCGTCGCATCCGGCGCAGACGGGGGAAGCGGATGGCGACAAAGTCATCGAGTTGCTGTTCCTCTCGGAGCATGGGCAGAGCTGTCGGTGGGGGCTGTGAACCATTTTTTGCAGTGCTGGGAAGATGGGATCGTTCCAGCATTTCCCGGAAACCGGCGAGCAGGCCGAGGTAGTAGCTTTTTTTGGCGATGCGGCTGTTCCCTGAAAAACCGCGCCGGTTTTTTTCCCAGAGGGTCTGTAACCGATTTTCAAGAAAATGGTAGCAGTGCTCGGCGATGGCCACCTGTTCCTCGCGGCCCAGCAGTTCGATGGTTTTAAACGACACATCGT
>CAITZN010000098.1 GCA_903896915.1 uncultured bacterium | reverse complement strand
GTTTCCAGGCGCTTGGCAAGTTCCTTGGCGACCCGATGCAGAAGATCGTGCAGCAGGGTGATCTCCAGAATTTCCTGCTCCATTTCAATTTTCAGATTCAGCTGGCTGCTGACCAGATAGGCGACATAAAAGGGATTAGTCAGACTATTGATGGTCACCACCAGCTCCTGAGGCAGATCGGTGGCGCTGACCAGTTTCTGAAATTGGCCCTTGATATTGAAGAGGAGGGCTTCAATCTTCTTGTCCTCGACGATTTCCATCGGGATCTCGACAACCTTGGCCCTCATATAAGGCTTGGAGGCGATGTACTCGGTGGTGGCAATCTTCTTGGTACCTCCGATCAGAACCTGGTAGTGTCCCTCCGGAGCCTTGTTCAATTTATGCAGGTAACCGACAACGCCGACGGTATAGAGATCCTCCGGCCCGAGGATATCGTCCTCGCTGACCTGCTCTCTCCGACTCGGCACCAACCCGACCAGTCTGTCCCCGAGGAGGACATCATCAATCAGCTGCTTGGAAGATTCGCTCGATACCTGTAGCGGGAATCCCATGCCCGGGTAAAAAACAAACCCGTGCAAAGGGAGGATGGGGAGCGATTCAGGAATATCCATCTGGGAAGGATCCATCTTTTTCTGCGGCACTTGCTGTTCGTTTTCCATGACTTATTCTCCAGGTGTTATCCTGATAGTAACCTTGCCCTTCCTGATTCGCTTCGGCAGGGTCACCACGAGTATTCCGTTGGCATAGGTCGAATCAACTTTCTCGACATCGACTGCTGAAGGTAGCGCCACGGTTCGCTGAAATCCGCCCAACTCGATTTCAAGTTGATGGATGCAGGCAATGGACGGAGGCGCTGGTAGTTGACGAACGCCGCTGATCTGCAAACGCCGGTCATCAACGGTAACCCGGAGAGACCCATCCTTCACTCCGGCTAGATCCGCATAGACGTAGATCGTATTCTCCGCCTCGTAGATATCCACCGCTGGTTGCCAACCTACCGACCCCATCGGCATCATCCGCGACAGCGACATGCTTCGCAAAACGCGACCTGTATGCTGCTGCATCTGTTCAAGTTCTTCCAATATTTTTTTACTGAACGAATCCATCGGCTCCTCCCCTACTCATGTCTCTTCCGGAAACGTATCGTCTGCATTCTCGTGCAGGTTGTCCGGTATTCCGTACACCAAAAGACCAGCCCGGCCTGCGATACAAGTAACCACTATAACTATTCTGACAATTATAATAAATCAAGAAAAACACGGTGCAAAAGGCCTGTGGCCCGACTGGCTGTTGGAGAAGTTTTTTTCATTGCTTTTCAAAAGACCGGCATTAAAGTATAAGCCCAAATTACGAGAAACTCGCCAGCGCCCGCAGCATCTCCGAACTTGTAAATTTCGGCAGGATATGAGCGGGATCTTGTTTTCTGGTCGCCACGATCATGGAACCGCTATCGGCAATTCGGCAGTTTGCATACGTCCGATTAGCGATGTCTCCACGGGTTTACTTCGTTTCATTCATTAATTCTTTCTCTAATCGGAGGTTCATATGAGTAGTTCTTGTGGAGGATCCTGCGGATCCGACCAGCCAAGCAGTTGCGGTTCAGGCGATGTCCGTTCAGGCGACGCCCGCCTGGCTCAACAGGATATTGCCATCACCAAATCCCTTGGCAAAATTAAACATAAAATTCTGGTCATGAGCGGTAAAGGCGGGGTCGGCAAATCGACAGTCGCCGTCAACCTGGCGCTGTGCCTGGCAAAAAAAGGCCACAAGGTTGGCCTGATGGATGTCGATCTCCATGGCCCAGATGTCTGCCGGATGCTCAACCTCACCGGGTCTCTTGAGGCCCCGGCTAACCCCAACGACCTTATCCCACCCCTGACCTACAACGATAATCTCAAGGTGGTTTCCCTGGAATATATGATGAAGAACCGTGACGATGCCATCATCTGGCGCGGTCCGCTCAAAATCCAGGCAATCCGGCAATTTGTTTCCGACATGGATTGGGGCGCGCTCGATTACCTGATCGTCGATGCCCCTCCCGGCACCGGCGACGAACCACTCTCCATTGCCCAGACCATGCCCGGCGTTCATGCAGTGGTCGTAACCACCCCTCAGGCCGTAGCCCTGGCGGATGTCCGCAAATCCATCAATTTCTGCAAGGCCGTGGAAATGCCGATTGTCGGCGTGGTTGAGAACATGTCCGGTTTTGTCTGCCCGCACTGCGAAGAGACCGTGGATATTTTCAGCAAGGGTGGCGGCGAGCAGACTGCCCGCGATTTTGATCTGCCCTTCCTCGGTCGGGTCCCCATGGATCCGCGCGTCGTGGTCGCCGGCGATTCCGGCACCCCGTACCTGTGCTCCGACGAAGAGACCCCGGCCACCAAGGCCTTTGATGTCGTGGTCAGTGCAGTCGAGCAACGCCTGCCTCCCGGCCCGATAGCTGTGAATCCCTTTGTCAATATTGCCTGCGCCTGCAGCCCCAGCGGCTGCAC
>CAITZN010000097.1 GCA_903896915.1 uncultured bacterium | reverse complement strand
TGAAACTGGAGAACGAACCGGATATCGAGGCCTGGGTCACGACGCAACTGCAGCAGGGCCAGGTCATCATGGGCATGGGACACGCCATCTATAAAACCGGCGATCCCCGGGCCGTGTATCTTAAGAAAATGGGGCAGCGACTGGGCGATCAGACCGGAGGTAAATGGGCGGCAATCTCACAAAAAATTGAGGAAACGGCCCTGGCGATCTTTGCCCGGCAGGGCAAGACCACCATCCTGCCCAATGTCGATTTCAACAGCGCCCCGGTCTATTATCTGATGGGCATACCTATGGATCTGATGACCCCGATCTTTGCCATCTCCCGAGTGGCCGGCTGGTGCGCCCATATCATCGAAGAGCAGTTTGCCGATGCTCAGGGCAAGCCGGCATTGTATCGGCCGCAGGCCCAATATGTGGGTGAATACTGCGGCTTGCTGGGCTGTGAATATGCACCGGTGACCAAGCGGCATTAAGGTTTAAACAGCGGGCTAGTTCGCACCGATAGCGTGCGGTCAGCTCACCAGGCGGTGGTGGTCAGGTCTACTTTCTTTTCGGAAACCAGATGCAGGCAGGCATCGACGCTCTGGGCGTGATACAGGGTGCCTCGGCCTGCGCGGATTTCGTCAAGAGCCGTTTCCAGACCGAGAGAGGGGCGGTAGGGGCGGTGCGAAGACATGGCCTCGACCACATCGGCAACAGTCAGGATCTTCGCTTCCAGGAGGATGTCTTTGTCGGTGAGGCCACGGGGATACCCGGTGCCATCCAGGTGTTCGTGGTGCTGATAGACGATATCGGCTACGGGCCAGGGGAAATGGATATTTTTGAGGATTTCGTAGCCCACCTCGGTATGGCATTTGATGATGGCCCGTTCCTGGGCGGAAAGCCGGGACGGTTTGGCCAGATATTCGGAGGGCAGGGAAATCTTGCCGATGTCATGGAGGACGGCGGCGAAATGGAGCCCTTCGATCTGCTGTTCCGACAACCCTAGTTCCCGGGCAATGGCACAGGCCAGCTTGTCGACCCGCATCTGGTGACCGGCAGTGTAGGGATCGCGTTTTTCTGCGGCCGAGGCCAATGATTTAACAGTTTCCTCCAGGCTGTTGTGGAGTTCGTCCCGGCTCGTTTTCAATGCTTCCAAAGCTATTTTCCGTTCGGAAATATCCCGCGCGATGCCCCTGTATCCCAGCAATTCACCGTGGTCGCTGAACACCGGGACGCCGTTTTTTTCAATGACGACAATCCTTCCATCTTTTGCCTGGCAGGTATGCTCAAAGCCGGTGAACGGTTTGCCGGACAGGATAAGCTTTTGGAAAATAACTCTGGTGCGCTCCATCTCATAGGGGGCGGTCATCAGGTCAATGAGATTGTTACCGATAATCTCCTCAGGCGCAAAGCCCAGCAGGTCCTGCACTTTGGGGCTGCTGTAGGTGCAGACGCCCTCGGTATTGATCTCCCAGATCCAGTCGCTGGTGGTTTCAACCAGGGACCGAAAACGCTCGTTGCTTTCCTCAAGCGCCCTCAGTAAGCGTTCCCGTTCCTCCCAGATGATCCGGCGAACGCGATCCGCCAGCACCGTATGGCGAATGATGTAGAAAGCCAGAAATGAGATGATGAGCAGAATAATGGAGGCCACGGCATTGAGCTGTTTAGCGATCAGGCCGATTTCCACATTGACGTCTTCGATATAGAGCCCGGTGCCGATAACCCAGCCCCACGGTTCAAAGCCTTTCACATAGGAAAGCTTGGGAACAATCTTCTCGGGCTCGTCCTGCCATTGCCACAAATAATCCACATATCCTGCGCCTTGTTTTTTGACGATCTGGACAAAATCCTCCAGTAGATTTTTTCCTTTTGGATAGCGAAAATCGGGAACAGCTTCGCCCCGAAGATCGGGCCGGTAGGGATGAATGACGATAAGGGCTCTCATGTCATTGACCCAGAAATAATCCTTTTTCTCCGGCCCGTAACGAAGGGCAAGGATGATGTTGGCCACCTCCTTTTGGGCTTGTTCCCGGCTCATTTCTCCGGTCCGTTCCTTTTTTTCATAGGAGGCGGCAATGTTCCAGACGATTTCCGTCAATTCTCTGAGCATCTCCCGTTTTTTGGTCAGGAGGTTTTCTTTGAGGGAGGGGAGAATGATGAGAAAGGTGGCGGTGACAAATAAGACGATGGTGAGCAGGGCTGGCAAGGCAATCCTGAGGGAAATCGAATGGGCAAATTTCCTTTTTTTTTCCTTCTCCATGCAAGGCACCGGCTCGGTATTAAGGGTTGTTCGTTGCGTGAGGGCGGGGGAGTCCTTAGGAAAATGTGTCGCTTGGACCGCGATCACCGGCACTGATTCGTATCGGAAAAATGGGTCGATACAAAAGGATCGCCGCTCCTGTCTGTAACATAACGATTACCTGGGATATCAGCAAGTATTCTTCATTGTTTTGGGTCGATGAAGAGCTGTCCTCTCTTGCTTATGGCAAGGTTGACTCCCAATAATTTCAACTTGACTTTCATAACTCAATCAAGTCTTCTGTTCGTACGTTTCAGGTTCCGATAAGGAATAAGAGGGAACTCCGTGGAAATCGGAGACGGGCCCGCCGCTGTAACTGGGGACGAACGCTGCACTACAGTCACTGACCAAGGGTTGGGAAGACGCAGCGGGAGGATGAACCGGGAGTCAGAATACCTGCCTGAAACGAACAGTCGCTCCCCGTGGATCAGGGAGACGGCGCAGATACGTGGGTTTACCAGGGCATCCCCGGATCATTTTTTATGATCCGGGGATTTTTTTTTGTTTACGGTGCGAAGCAGGGTTTGAGATTAAAGGAGGTTACACCCTCAGCATTGCTCCCTTAACGCGGTATGTTTTCCTGCGGAAGAACAGCTCCAATCGATTGTCACGGAATTTCCGTCAGGTCATGGGACACAGACCCTTTTGCCATGTCCGGTATGTCATGCAGTGATACTGTTTGCCGGCGGTATCCTGCCATGTCTCCCCCTGTGTCCTGCGGGCTTTCCGTCATAGTGTCTACGGATTTACGGGACTCGTTCTTGTTGTGACTGTTTTATGAGCCATTTAAGGGAGCAGTGCGGAGTTGGTGATGTAGTAGCTCGCTCCGCCCCACCTGTT
>CAITZN010000096.1 GCA_903896915.1 uncultured bacterium | reverse complement strand
GGGCAAAAGAAACAGGCCGCTGTAAAACTCGTCTTAACAGGGGAAAAATGACCTCTTTCACGATTATTATATATTTTATTTCGAATATCATTGAGTTGCAACCGGTATGATATGACCTGCGCACATTCCTGTTCAAAGAGAAGGGCTGTTCAGTTGTAAATGGAGACTAATCAAGAAAAAGGCTGTCGTACAACAAGGGTAGTGAAGGTGCTATGCCTATTTAGGTAGGATGCTTGGCCGACAGGAAGACGTATCGAAGCTAAGTTATCCAATAATTATTTGACAATAACCGTTCAATTTGAGTCAATATAATCATAAGGAAAATGCCAAACGAAGGATATGCTGACATGCTGTCGTTCGTGGTTATAGTAATTGTGTTGCACACGATGTTTGCTGTTAGTTGTTCTTGTACGTCAGACTAACTTACATCAACATGAGGAGGTGATCACATGGCTATCCAAGTTCACATCAAACGAAAAATCACGGACAAGCAGGCTCCGGAACTGGAGACTCTTCTCAAAAAAATGAGAGCGTTGACGCTCAGCAGAAAAGGCTACATCTCGGGAAGAACTTATACCCGGGTCGATCAGCCGGGTATAAGTCTGGTCATCGGGACTTGGCAATCTGCAGATGATTGGAAGGAATGGGCTCAGTCCAAGGAGAGGATCAATCTTCAAAACGAGATCGATAAACTGCTTGGGCAACCGACGGAGTACGAAATTTTTCAAAGTATCTAAGAAGCAGAGGGGGGTTGGTTTTGTCGCTGACCCCCTGAATTGTTGTCAATTCAGTCAATAAAAGAGTGCTCCATTTTATTAGCTGGAGCGCTCTTTTCCTAATTCCTGAACAGAAAAAAACATTTCAAGAAGAAGAGAAAGACTAAACCGCTATAAGTGCCGAACGTATATTCCAAGTCAGTTGGATTTACGGATCAAAGTACTTTGTCGGGATACTGGAAAGAATAACAAACTCGAAGTTAATCACCCTAAGTAGTTCACTTTAGCCGGGCCGCGCTTAGCGACGCGGTGATATACGACCGCTGGTTTGCCGAAAAGCATGGCGTAGCCAATTACATGGTCAGATGGAATGCCGAGTTGCTCCACAAGATCCGGACAGACAGCAAGCGCCATCATGAATAACCCATTCCAAAGTGTGCCGACTCCATGCGACGCAGCGCTCAGTTCGAATGTGGCCAAGGCAATATGGGTGTCCTGGACAGGGCAAGGGGCAGTTTTTGGAACACTAGTCAACAGCAGGTGTGGAGCCCCGCGGAGGATAATATCACGACCTTCGCTCTTCCAGACATCGGCCACTAAGGCAAGATATTGCCCTAGAAAGCCTTCGGGCAGATTGCCTGCCGCCTCAATTGCCGCGATTCGGCCCATTATATCTTTACTCAATTTTTCCATAAAGGCTCTGTCACGAACAACCGTGAAAAGTACATCACAGGCATTGACACCAGTGGGGGCATGGCAAGCCGTCTGTAGAAGTTCGTCGATTAATTCGGGAGAGATGTTCTCATCCTTGTAGCGCCTGATGGACCTACGCCATTTGATCAGATTCGATACCTTTTCGACCTGCGGTAGTTGATCAGCTAGCGAGACCTCACGATCAGGTTTATTGCCCAAGATGGACAGAGCCCCTGTGGGGCAGACGGCGTAACAGTGCAGACACTTAAAGCATCCTGGCTCATTGGTGATCTCGGGTATATCGTTCATGGCGATTATCCCGGCGGGACAATCAGCAGCACATTCGCCGCATCTCACACAGAGTGCGTCGTCAATTTTAAACTGAATCATAGGTACCTCGTTGTAAATGATGAAATTATACCCCAAAAGTATATTTCGTTCCTGCCGTATTCAACACAAACTCATTGGGCATCTCTTTGCTAAAAGCTGTAATAGCCTCAAATCCGGTGCAATGGGTTGGGACAATGTAGTCCGGTTTCATGGTTTTAATCTCTGCAATAGTACTTTGGATAATCTCAGGTTTTGCATTAATCAGGTGGAAACCGCCTAAAACAGCATGAACCTTATCTGTGCCGGAACTTTTTTGTGCTTGCTTTACAGTATTGATGATCCCACAATGTGCACATCCTGAAAGGACCACCAAACCTTTTCCTTTAACGTTAAAAAATACAGCCTGCTCACCAGGGAACGTATCGTGCTCAAGCGTTTCGCCACGTTTTATTTGGAAGTTTGCCGGTACTTTCTCAAAACTGGTAACTCTTGCGATGTTTCAAGTGAAATATGCTCCTGGAATTATTTCGATAGCAGTCTTCGTCTCAACAACTTTTAGCCCAAAAGCCTCAATATCTTCCTTTTTTAGTTGGCCAAGGTCTGACGGTTCAGTTGCTCCAGGCCGGAGCGAGTATCTTCTCGCGAAGGCTTCTTTCCAACATAGAAGGGGGTACCTGTAGCGATCTTCGATTGATTTTGTTTGAAGATGCTGACCGCACTTGAATAGTGGTCGTAATGGCCATGGCTCAAGCTGAAAGCGTTTGTCTTTCCGATATCAAGCCCCAGCAAATTGATATTGTTCATCACGCCAATCGGGTCAAGTCCGTAATCAAACATGCAGGTGCTTGTTTTCCCATCAATAACGGTTTCGATGTAATAAGAGAGTCCGTGCTCAGCATGCATTGACTTGCCGGGTAAGGAGCGAAAACGTTTGGTGATTTTCTCTTCAGTCTTGTTGGCATCGTAATAATTATCAGCCAATACCCAAATAGACAGTTTGTCCACCTCGCTAATAGTTGCAGCAGCGTGTGTGGTAACAGGTCTCAACATCTCATCTCCTGCCTCTATAAGCACACCAGTTGCAACGGAGTATTTCAGAAATTCCCTGCTGTCGATTTCTAAGTCTATGATAGTCCTCCTCTGATACGGTTTATCTTTGGCGATTTTTTAGCAAATCAACTTGATCTGCACTGGGTGATCAATCTGACACGAATTTCTTATACATCAATTAATGACGAGCGGCCAATTCTTCATGTACGTTACTGATTCGACGAATATGATAAAGGCAAAATGGCAAGAGCAAAAGACGTTCTATTTATAGAGTTAGAAAAACAGAAGGTGCACGATTAAGGTTTTATTAAAGCGCCTGAAGAATGCGTCCGCCGCCAGGAAAAGGGCAGCTTCCGCACCAGAATTTGCCCAAGAAGAACCAGCTCATAACAATGCTTACCACCATACTACCAAAACTGAGAAGAGGGAGACGTCGCACAAATGGTCTTGGGGTCCGAAATGACCTTTACGGCCCTCTTTGATGCGTTCAAAAAACTGCATATCAAACTATTGCCAATAACAGGTAAAGGCGTTGGTTAAAAAGTGAAAGAAATACTGAACATACCTTGTCAAGAAGCCATTCCCTTGTCCAATGCCTTCCGCACCATTGTGGCCAGTTCATGATGTAAGAAGGGCTTCTGGATGAAATTCAACCCATCATTTAACACACCATGGTGGGCAATGATATCTGCGGTATAACCTGACATAAATAGACATTTCATCCCCGGATTATTCAGTAGAAGTCGATCTGCTAATTCCCGGCCATTCATCTCGGGCATAATTACATCGGTCAGAAGCATGTCTATTTTCCCATCATTTGTTGCGATCAGATTGTGCACATCTCTCGGAGTACCTGTTGCTAGTACTGTATAGCCTAATTCTTGGAGCATCGTAGAAAGCATATCCAAAAGGGCTGACTCGTCCTCGACCAACAGTATGGTTTCATTACCCCGTAAAGCAGGTTCGGCCACGCTTATCGTCTGGGAGTGATCCAAATCGTCAACATGCCGAGGTAAGTAAATCGAGAATGTCGTTCCTTGACCCGGCTCACTTTCGACATTAATAAAACCTCTGTTTTGCTTAACGGCACCGTATACCGAGGCTAAACCAAGCCCGGTCCCAACGCCAACACCTTTTGTCGTAAAGAACGGTTCGAAGATGTGGGGCAAAGTCTCCTGGTCCATGCCACAACCGTTGTCATTTACAGAAATCCGGACATAATCTCCAGGCAGAAAGCCTGCGTGAAGGGCGCAGTAGGCGTCGTCAAAGGTACTATTTGCTGTCTCGACAATAATTCTTCCAACACCGGCAATTGCATCCCGTGCATTGACGCTCAGGTTTGCCAAAATCTGGTCAATCTGTGTTGGATCGACTTTGACGGGCCAAAGTCTGGATCCAGGCATCCATAAGAGGTTAATGTTTTCACCAATGAGACGCCTCAACATAGTGAGCATTCCTTCAATGGTCTGGTTCAGATCAAGCACACTGGGTGCCACGGTCTGCTTGCGGGCAAAAGTCAACAGCTGTCGGGTCAGATCGGCGGAGCGATGGGCTGCTTTTTGAATTTGCAGCAATTCGGCATGGAACTGTTGAGAGGGGGGCACCTGCTTGAGGAGCAATTCAGAGTAACCAATAATCACACTGAGCATATTGTTAAAGTCGTGAGCTACACCACCTGCCAGCTGACCGACAGCTTCCATCTTTTGAGCTTGGGTCAACTGCATTTGTAATCTCTCTCTTTCCTTTTCAGCCAGCTTGCGCCCTGTAATATCATTGAACAGCACGGCAACCTTTCCGAAAGACATTTGAAAGGCATAAACCTCAAAAGCACCGACAATTTTATCATGTTTATATTCAATCTGTTCAGTGTGCCAGCTTTCACCATGCTGCGCAGCTCGGCGATATCGGAGCGGAATCTCTGTGTCCTGCAGAGGAGGAAATGCCTCTTCGAGAGTCATGCCTATGAACCTTGTGTTATCTAACCCAAGCAGATTGTCAGCGGCTGGAT
>CAITZN010000095.1 GCA_903896915.1 uncultured bacterium | reverse complement strand
GTGAACGGGTTCTGTGTACACTCGCTGCGCTCAACAGCGGCAACGAATGCACTGGAACATGGGGCTGATATCGGAAAGGTGCAGGAGTGGCTCGGTCATGCCAATGTTTCAACTACTCGGCTCTATGACCGGAGAAAAAGCAGGCCGGAAGAAAGCCCAACCTTCAGGGTGAAATATTGATCCGTAATCCTTTATAAACCCAATATCTAAGTAAGGCAAAGACGCGGTAATATCATATCTTTGATGGACTACCAAGTTATCCACCATAAAAATATGGCAGAAATAAGTTTCGAACGGGCATGAAAATAGCTCATTATGATTAAACATCTTAAAATGACCAATGTCGGACCGGCTCCACAGATGGAACTTGAGTTCGGCAAAAGACTGAATGTAATTACAGGTGATAACGGCTTGGGTAAAAGCTTTTTGCTGGATATTGCCTGGTGGGCTATGACCCGAAAATGGCCAGCCGAATTGAACCCCAAACTGACCTCTGGCAAAGTGGCTTTGCCCACAGATAAAAAGCATGAAGCCGAAATCGATTTTTCGTTTTCGGCGGTATCGAAAACAAAGGGCTTTATCAGCACATTTGAGCCGCGAGGACAAAGCTGGACAGTCCAGAAAGGTCGTCCGGCAAACCCCGGACTGGTCTTTTATGCGATGGCTGATGGCAGCTTTGCTGTTTGGGACCCGGCACGGAACTACTGGAAATCGAAATCCCCTGACGAAAGTAAGGAACGACCTGCCGCTTACGTTTTTAGTCCGAAAGATGTGTGGGATGGACTGCAAAATCAAGATGGCACGTGGCTTTGCAATGGTTTAATTCGGGATTGGGCTGGCTGGCAAAAGGAAAAGGGAAGAGCCTTTGAGTCTCTGATCTCTGTACTTGATGTTTTGTCACCATCATCGACTGAAAAAATTGTACCGGGATCGTTAACACGCATTAGCCTGGACGATGTAAGGGATATGCCTACATTGAAAATGCCGTATGACCAAGAAGTGGCAGTCGTCCATGCCTCATCAGGTATGCGTCGAATTATTTCGCTTGCCTATTTTCTTGTCTGGTGCTGGGAAGAGCATGTAAAGGCCAAAGAGTTATTGGGCGAGGAACCTGAGACGAATACAGTTTTCCTGATTGATGAAGTCGAGTCGCACCTGCATCCCAAATGGCAGCGGACGGTGATTCCTTCCTTGATGAAGGTGATAAAGCAATTGACCAAGTCCCCTGACATCCTATGGATAGACGATACCGATCCCGAGCATCCCCGTCATACACTGATGATATCCGATGTTCAACTGATAGCCGTAACTCATTCCCCTTTGATCATGGCTTCTGTGGAACCCCTGTTTGACGAAAATCAAGATGCTTGGTTTGACCTTGATCTGGTCGGTAACAACGTTGAACTCACACACAGACAGTTTGTCCGGCAAGGTGATGTCCGCAGTTGGCTCACCAGTGAGGCGTTTAACCTTAAATCCGGCTATTCGATTGAAGCTGAAACAGTTCTGGAAGAAGCCGCTTTGGCGTTAAGTAACGAACAGTTCAGTAAAGACGACGCTCTTTCACTGGAGCAGCGTTTGCGGGCAGTTCTCTCTGATACTGATCCATTCTGGATGCGCTGGCGGTTTGTGGGTGAAAAGAAAGGATGGTCGTTATGATTCATGTTGATGCACAAACCGAGCCAGATTCGTTCAATTCGAATGTTCGGCAAAAGGGACTTGCTTGGCTCATAGAAAAGAACATTCCTCTTGATAAACCGCTACCGCCAAAAACTGATGTTGAGCCTTATTGGCGCTTCTGCCTTGATGATTTGCATACAAATTATAACGGTTGCTGTGCTTATTTAGCTGTTTTTTTCGAGCGGGTCACAGGAGGTGGTTCAGTCGATCATTTCATTGCTAAATCAAAACGGGCTGGTTTGGCTTACGAGTGGAGTAATTACCGCCTTGCGTGTTCTCGCATGAATAGTCGCAAACGAGAATACGATGATGTACTTGATCCTTTCAAGATAGGAAATGGCTGGTTCCGTCTGGAACCTATTACTGGACGAATTTATCCCAATCCAATATTAACGCCTGATCAGCAGAGAACCGTTCAGGCTACGATAGAACGACTGAATTTGGATGATGCTGGATGTCGGGAGATACGAGCTCGGCATTATCAAGAATATTGTGAAGGTGAATACACCGCCGAGTTTTTAAGGAAACGTTCCCCTTTCGTATGGTTAGAGGCCCAGCGGCAGGGGTTGCTATAGGTGGTCTATCCCGTTGTATTGGGTTTTAAACTTTGAAATTCTTATTTTCCGTTTCTGGCTTATTCTTGTTTTCCG
>CAITZN010000094.1 GCA_903896915.1 uncultured bacterium | reverse complement strand
GGTATTTTAAGACGAGGAGACAATAAAAGAGAAAGCCAGATTCGTTTGCAGATTTTCGATGACAAGCAGCTCTCTCCCGATTCCTTGTTGTACGACAGCGATCAGATGGGGGAGGCAACGGCGAAGGTAGACACATCACAATTGGCCTTGCAAATTCCTCTTACTTTCCATCAACATACCTGGCACTTACGCTTTGCTCAGACAACGGGACATGTGGAATACGGCCAAGTATATGGCATTCTTGTTGTTGGTGCTATCGCCAGCCTGCTCTTGTTCGGGTTTGTCTTATCCCTTCTGAACACCCAATTCAGAGCACAGCAGTTGGCAGGTCAATTGACTGTGGGGCTCAGGGAAAGCAAGGAAACTCTCGGTCTGATCCTAAACTCCACCGCCGAAGGCATCTATGGCATTGACAAGTCCGGCTGCTGCACCTTCTGCAACCAGGCTTGTTTGGATCTGCTGGGGTACGTTAGCCAGGAGGAACTGCTCGGCAAGAACATGCACGACCTGATTCATCACTCCCTGCCTGACGGCTCTCCTTTTCCGGTACACAATTGCTGCATTTTCAAAGCTTTTCGGCAAGAGGAGGGCACGCACGTCGATGACGAGGTGTTATGGCGCAAAGACAGATCATCTTTCCCCGCAGAGTACTGGTCGTATCCACAAAATAACGATGGAGAGTGCATTGGTGCAGTCGTCACTTTTTTCGACATCACTGCCCGCAAAATTGCGGAAGAGGGAAATGAACGAAAATCTGCTGTGATAACATCCCTGCTTGATTCTATTCCTGACCTGATTTTCTTTAAAGATTTGCAGGGCATTTATCTGGGATGCAACTCGCCCTGTGCTGAGTTTTTCGGGAGGTCAAAAGACGAAATCGTTGGCAAAACAGACTACGACCTCTTTGGTCAAGAACTCGCGGACTTCTTCAGAGAGCAGGACAACCTCATGATTAAGGGGAGCGGTCCACGGCACAATGAGGAATGGATCACCTATCCCGATGGGCGCAAAATTTTGGTCGATACCCTCAAGGCACCCTATCATGACTTGGAAGGGAAGTTGATAGGTTTACTCGGCATAGCCCGCGATGTAACAAGGGAAAAGGAAGCTCAGCAAATCGTAAACGACAATGCCGCCAAGATCCAGACGATGAACTTGTCATTGGAAAAGCGCGTGGAAGATATTGTCACTGAATTACGGCAGAAGGATCAACAACTGATGCAGGCGCAGAAGCTGGAAGCCATCGGCCAGCTGGCTGCAGGCATTGCCCATGAAATCAACACGCCGATGCAGTATGTGCAAAATAATGTCACTTTTTTTGCGCAGGCTTTCGATACCCTCAAAAATCTGCTCGACGAAGTCGGCAAGACGGAAAGATCTCTGCTCACCGCCGAAACTACAGCACTGCTGGAAACCATTGATTTGGATTTTCTCCTGCAGGAAATTCCAGAAAGCATCAAGGAAACCCATGACGGCATTAATCGGGTTGTTGAAATAGTTTCCGCGATGAAGGAATTCAGTCATCCCGGCAGCAATGATAAGGTCTCCGCGGATCTGAACCGTGCGTTGAGCAGTACCATTACCGTTTGTCGCAACGAATGGAAATACGCTGCTGAAATGATCACTGATTTTGATCCTGATCTGCCCTTGGTGCCCTGCTTTCCCAACCAGTTGAATCAGGTGGTCCTCAACCTGATCATCAATGCCGCCCAGGCGATCGAAGACCATAACATCGCAGAGGCACCAGGTACGTTAGGCCGCATCACCATCGCAACCCATCAAGACGGCGACTGGGTTGAAATCTCGGTAAGAGATAACGGTGGCGGCATTCCGGAAGAAATACAACACCGCATTTTTGATCCGTTCTTTACCACCAAAAAAGTCGGCAAGGGAACCGGGCAAGGCCTGGCCATAGCGCATGATATCGTCGTCAATTTGCACGGTGGCCAGATCGATTTAAGAACCCAACCTGGGCACGGAACGACCTTTTTCATCCGTCTGCCGATAACACCTCTGCGTCAGGGCTAGTGCTGAGGTAGCTCCGACATTGTGTGCATAAGATACACCTACCAGATTTTGACTTCACCCGATGAAAATAGCAGCCTGCAAAACAGGTATTGATAGTATTTTTCACGATGAGCAACCCTGAATAAGGTGCACTAGTGCCAGTAATACTGGTCGCTCCTGACCAACTGGCAGAGATGAGTTTCGCACTGCTTGAAGATTATGGAGAGACGGGGTCCCTGGAGAGCCTTGCTTTTCTCCTCCGCCAATCAACAAACCCGATATTGTGCACCGCTCCACAGAGGATGAGGTTGATCCTGGCACCCAGTTCACCAAGCAGGTAATTCTGCCCTAACTAAAAGCTAAATCCTTCGACGAGTAGCTTAGACCCATCCTAGGAGCTAACTTCTGCTTCCGCTTTTTTGGAGGGGTATATAGTCACCCCAGGTACAGAATTATGAGCACGCCTCTCAATTAGCAATTTTTCATTCAGTATTTTTACAATTATCTGTTTTTCCAATGTTTGTTTCAATATCTCCGATTCTATGAGTCGCACCACTTCTGTCGTTCCTTGAGATGTGGTTAAACACAGGTGACATCTACTTTTGAAAAAAATATCGACCAGCGTGGAAGCACTACCACCATCTATCAACGCAATAATAATGATATCAGGTTGACGTTGCAGCAGCTTGATGCGTTCCAGGAGGACGGATCCATGAGCCGATCCGGCAACAACTGCTAGGTCGACCCTAATGGCTTTCAGCATATTCATTGCGCATAAAATATCGCCGGCGGCCAGTAACCTTCCACTTAGCTGTGGTCTCGCCTCAATAAGCCCTGTAAGTATCTTAAGTTTTGAAAGAACGAGGTCTTCATTGTCTAGTAGCAGGATCGTCGGTTCATTGTGCATGGAGGCGTCTCGTCTTTATATTTAGTACAGTATCTCCTCGGGCTGCTTCCGCTCGACCTCAGTCGAGTAGGAGGATTGGAAGGCGCCACCTGGGAAATCCCTTTCTCATCAGCGGGTTAATTTTTATTCATCTGCTCTCGAAGATCCTTTCCAGGCTTAAAAAATGGTATTTTTTTAGGCCCAATATTTATCTTTTGCCC
>CAITZN010000093.1 GCA_903896915.1 uncultured bacterium | reverse complement strand
TCTTTCTCCAGATCCATAATCACCTCATACCTCTATCTACACTACAACCAACCCGCATATCACGGAAAAAGGTCGGTGCAAAAATTCGCTTATCTGTATTCGTCCGCCCGCTTGACAATGAAAGCCTTCCAGGAGGGATCGTCAAAGGCATGCGCAATGGTGAAAATATCTTTATCGCCCCGACCGGACATGTTGATGATAATGGCCTGATCCTTGGACATGGTTGGGGCCTCCTTGATGGCCTGCACAAAGGCGTGGGAGGATTCCATGGCTGGAATGAGTCCTTCCTTCCGCATAGTCAGACTCAGAGCCTCGATGACCTCGCGGTCGGTAGCGGCGGCAAAGCGTACCCTACCTTTCTCGCCCAAATCAGCTAAGATCGGAGAGATGCCGACGTAGTCCAGCCCAGCGGCGATGGAGTGGGTATCGAGCATCTGCCCCTCCGGACTCTGAAGAAACTTGGTTTTATAGCCCTGAGCCACACCGGCGGAAGCACCGCTGCCCTCGACCATGCGTGAGGCATGCCTGCCAGTGGCGATGCCGTGGCCGCCCGCCTCCACCCCTATCAGTTCCACTCCGGGCTCATCGAGAAATCCCTGAAAAATGCCCATGGCGTTGGAACCGCCGCCGACGCAGGCATACACCCGATCCGGCATCCTGCCATGCTGCGCCAGAATCTGTTTCCGGGCCTCAATACCGATGATCGACTGAAACCAGGCCACCATCTCCGGAAAAGGGTGCGGTCCGCAGACCGTGCCGATCACATAGTGAGTGTCGTCCATCGAGGTCACCCAGTCGCGGAAGGCCTCGTTCATGGCATCTTTGAGGGTGCGAGAACCATCGGTTACCGGCACAACGGTAGCTCCAAGCTTCTCCATCCAGAAAACATTAGGCCGCTGCCGGGCCACGTCTTCCTCGCCCATATAAATAGTACAGGCAAATCCGAAGCGGGCGGCCATTGTGGCCGTGGCCACACCGTGCTGACCGGCTCCGGTCTCGGCAATCACCCGTTTTTTACCCATGCGCCTGACCAGAAGCCCCTGACCCATAACATTGTTAGCCTTGTGGGCGCCGGTGTGGTTGAGGTCTTCGCGTTTGATGTAGATCTTGGCACCGCCGAGATGCCTGGTCATGTTTTCCGCATAGGTCAGCGGAGTCGGTCGGCAAGAGTAATTGCCCATGAGATCGACATATTCCTGCCAGAAGGAGGCATCCGCTCTGGCACTCTCATAGACCTTATTCAAGGCTTCAAAGGTCGCTTGCAGCACTTCCGGGATAAAAGCCCCGCCCCATTGTCCGTAATATCCTTTCTTCATGGTCTGTTCTATCCAATTATTGAGCAAATGTGCCCGAAGCACCCGGTATGGATGGTCCTCCCCCTGCTGAAACCAGGAGGATCAATCCGGTTGTTGTAGCACGTACCCATTCATTCTTCAGTTCTTTTCTTGCCCCAAATAATGCGGAAAACCTTCTTACCGCAACTGACGGCGACAGGCAACGGCGAAATCCTCAGGATAGTGCCCGAGAATAAAACGCCCTTGGGCCTCGCTGAAGGCCCCCATCGACCAGGGCAGCTTGGGGAGAAAGGCATAGAGGAGCCGCTGGCCGTTGCTTATCCCGAGTCGCTTAGAATACTCGATGGAAGAAACCATGGTTGCCCCCAGTCCGGCCAGAATCTGTTGCGCCTTGAGGATGCCGGCATCAAGGGAGCTCCGCACCGCCGCATCGGCCTCAACCACATTGCCCACCGGCTCACCTGAACAATCCGCAATCACCAGCAACTGGAGCTCCCACTGGGAGACTTGAGCCTTAGGCACAAACAGCAGGACGTTGCGATCCTGCCAGACAACGAGTGACTGCTCGCCGCTGCCACCGTCGGTCCGAGTATTATTGACCAGGGAGGCCACATAATCAGCAAAAAAATCGGAATGATAGTCCTGGGCGTACCGCTCAACCACATCGGCAACTTGGTCACCGCTGCTAAAGCTCCTGTTTTGCCCGCCGCTGGTATCGTCGACCCATTGAGGTACCATGGCGTACTGCTGATGGATCATCTGGTGCGAGGCGTGCAGCCGGTAGCCGGAACCGGAAAAATCGTACCCAAAATTCCAGCCCCACAAGGTCGCCAAGGGCTCTAATTGGTTGTCGGCAGTCAGGGCCGTGAGGATTTCCTGCCGGAGCGCCTCAAGTTCTTCCCCGGTCAGTCGTCGCCGCCGGATGGCAGGGGCTATCCCCAGCTTTTCGGCAATCGTGATAAAAACACGCTGGTAATACAGGTGCCGCAATCCCTCCATATCCGCCAAGGACAAGTCGGAGATGCAATAGCGGATGCTATTCGGGGAGAAATTGGCGGCATAATGGCCCCAGGGAATGTACGAGTTACTGCGCAGATACTCGAAAACCTCGGTAACGCCCTGGCTGAAATCGCCGACGATCTCACTATTACCCTGCACCCCGGGGCGCAGCACCATTATTTCTTTATACGGGTCTGGGAGATGCGGGTTGTTAGCAATGGTCTCGAAGAGTTCGAAGTCATCTACCAGAGCCTGTTTGCGGCCCTTATTTTCGATGTACGGCAGGCCGACGGGTACACCGTCTTCGGTACAAACGATTCTGCAGCAGGAATGCGCCAGCCAGACCAGTTCTTCGGGGTCGGTGGAGGTGGCAGCCAGTTCATACCGCAGGGGCAGCGGCAGTTGGGTGACGATCTCGCGAACTGTGGCGGCCGGACAATGATTACCCAGGATCGCGCGAAGCGAGACAGGTGCGGGGGTATGGATTTTGATCGAGCCGGGATCGACCGCCCGGGCCGCCGCCCACCCGGAGTCGATAAAGGTGCAACCACGAAATGGCAAGGGGTTGAGGATCTCGTAAATGGGCTGGGCTTGCTCCACGCCGATATCGCCCTGAGGAAAATTCTCCTGGTTGCCGACAGGGGTGGTATCGGGCAAAAAACCGAGAGCGTAGAGATGCTCCTGTTCACGCAGGTTGATGACCTGGTAGGAAGGCGCATGTTTGCCGACTCGGAATCGCCCCTCTGGTGTTATCGATGTCTGCAGCATAGTGTTCTCGTCATGAAAAACCCGGTGCACCTCTAAAAACCATCAAGAAGGGCCGGTAATACGGTTGATGTAACAGGACATGAGATCCAAAACCAGATCGGGCAGCTCCTGATGCGGTGCGTGTTTGCAGTCTTCAATGATAATCGGTGTCGCCTTGCCCGCTCCTGCGACAATAGCCTGCACCTGGGCTTCTGTGCCGTATTGATCGTCGCGTCCTTGCAGCACCAGCAAGGGCGCCTCTATGGCAGGCAGGAGATATTCGATATTCCAGGAAGCAAACCACGAACTTTGCCAGGTTGCTGACCAGGCGTTATAGAGTTCCGCAGTTTTCTTACCGTGATACCGCTGCAATCCCGCCAATCTACCGTGCGCAAAAGCCTCATCGGCTTTGCGGATGCCCTCGATGGAGACCTGTTCGACCAAGACATGAGCGGCTTCGGTGATGATGCCTTGCAGATAGGACGACTGTTCCGCACCGAAGATGAGGCTGATGCTGCCGCCGTCAGAGTGACCGATCAGGATGAACGGGGTATCAGGGAGCAATGCCTCGATAAGCCTCGGCAATTCATGAAGGGCGTATTCGTGAAGATAGTGGATGGTACGGCGACGGAATAAAGGCGAAGATTTCCCATGACCGAGCCGATCATAGACAAGCCCCGGACACCCGGTACGGTGGCAGAGTCGCTCCGGAAAATCCCGCCATTGGGCGGCACATCCTAATCCTTCATGAAGAAAAATGAGGTAGGGGCGATCTGTCTTGCCATCATATTTTTCATAAAAAACATGATGCTGTTGGTCTAGAATCAGCGTACTCATCAGGAAATCATCACCCCCGCCCAGACTCTCTCCATAGTTGCCAACCCCATCCGCAGACTGCCGCCAGCAAGCCCCCTGAGGCATCGGCTAACACATCAAAAGCATCACAATTGCGGCCGGGAATAAAAGATTGATGGAACTCATCAGTAATCCCGTAAAATAGGCAGAACAACACTACCGCGCTGCTTGCCAGGATAGGCCGCAGTTGCCTAAACTGCGGTGGCAATGCCAAGAGCGCTGCCAGTCCGAGCACTGCATAGAGCAGACAGTGCAAAAGTTTATCGATATGAACGATCTTGGGCAGAGAAAAACTGCTGCCCGGTTGATGCGACAGAAAAAAAATGGTCCCCATGACCAAGGTCACGGGGACCACACGGAGCCAATCTATTCCTGAATATCTCGGCACTGCTGTCACGCCTGGGAGTCTCCCCCTCTATCCACATGCATCTGCTCGAGCATTTCCGGAGAATAGCGTTTGCGCAACCGTCGAATAGCGGCATGAATTTGCTGCGTAGGTGCCCTATCCAAAAAAGTTTCGGCTTTATCAGCATAGGCGGTAAGGAAAAATTGCTTTTCACGGAGGGCAAAGGTGTGGCTGAAATTAATTTCGATGGTCTCCGGATTTTCGTCAATGGGCACATCGAGAGCCTCTCCCCCTCTGCTTACCTGCACCGCATCGGAATCAGTAATTTCCAGCAACCAGGCATCGCCATCCTGATCACTGAAGAAAAGAAAAACGCCGAGTTCAAAAAACGTCACTTTCTTTTCGCTTGCTGCCTGCTGAATTTTCTCGATTGCCGCCATCAGCGAGACCTTCATCTGATTCATCGGACTTGCTTTGGTCCCCGCCTGCTGGGCAGGCAGACAGCAATGTTTATGTTTTTTCCCCGAGCCGCAGGGGCAGGATTGATTTCTGCCAATTTTTCCCATACTGTCCGTTCCTTTTGTTACTGGTTGAGTGAAATAACCCCGTACCCGTCTGTTGCCTTCAACCTCTTTCCATACCCTGAATTACTGAAACAATTCAAGGAAAAGAGCACTTTCCTACCCTGCCGCAAGAAACCAGTTGGCTGTTCACAGCCAGATTACGGCAATCGTGTTTCCGTAACGCCCTCTTAAGAAAGCTGTAACCCGAGCGCATTGTACCGGGACCAGATCACCTTGAACTCCTCCTGGTTCTCCAGAAGAATATCGACTAATTTCGGATCGAAATGTTTGCCTCGCTGTTCTCTGAAATGGGCAAAAACAGCCTCCCATGTCCAGGCCTCATGGTAGACTCGCTTGTTGGACAAGGCATCAAAGACATCGGCAACCCCAACAATCCGTCCATGGATGTGGATGTCCTCGCCCTTGAGCCCTTGCGGATAACCCAGGCCATCCCAACGCTCGTGATGTAGCAGGACTATGAGTGCCGCCGCCTGGATGATCGGACTAGATGAACTCATCAGTAAATCATGGCCACGGTAGACGTGGGTTCTGATGGTCGTGTATTCTTCCGGTGTAAGGGATCCTGGCTTATCGAGAATAGCATCCGGAATACCTATTTTTCCGAGATCATGAGTCGTCGAGGCGAGCTTGAGCATTTCTGCCTCCTCTTCGCCCAAACCATATTTCACGGCGAGGAGCTTAGCGTATTCCGCCACTCTGCGGACATGGCTGCCAGTTTCGGCAGAACGGCATTCCATGGTTTCGGCAATATGAAAGATGATCTCCTTCTGGGTGTCCTCAATCCCTTTATTGAGAAAGAGATTGTCAAACGCCAGGGATACATTGGTAAAAAACAGTTCCAACAAATCATGATCATTTTCGTCAAGTTCCTTGGCTATCTCGAAATAAAGAAAATTCTCTGAGCCAGTCTGGCTTTTGAAATACCACGCACAATTGCCGCCTTCGCAATAAAATCCATGCGGATGGGTTTGTGCCAATCCCAGGGCAGTGTGCATCAGGGAGGTATCGACTTCACTGATCGGACGGTCAATATACGGACAAAACTGTCCGGTAGCCGCCAACACCACTGACTGCCCTTTGATTCCTGAGGCCGTCAGGCCCGAGGCGTGGCTGTACATGGCGTCTTCTCGCAGCTGCAGGATGGCTGTGAGCTGACTCAAGACCCCACTGCCCAGTTTCTGCAACGATTGGCGCTCAAAGATATCCGAGGACGCCTCAATAATCTTCTTCAACCCTTTGCGGTTGTTCTCGATGGTGGTGATGAAGTTGTAGCTTCTCAAGGCTGAGATGATGGTGACCAGCATCTTTTCCAGGGTCAGCTCAGTTTTTTCCTTGTAGTCGTTAATATCGTATTCAAGGATAACCCGGGCAGCCGGTGCCTTGCCGGGCTGCCCGGTGCGCAGGACGATGCGAACGGCACGATTATGCAATTCTTCTCGGATAAACTGTACCAATTTCAGACCGCTGTCCTCGGCCTCCATGACCACATCCAAAAGAACAACCGCTATGTCCGGATGCTGCGCCAGGATTTGCCGAGCCTCCAGACCGCTGTAGGCATGGAGGAATTGCAATTTCCTGCCCAGATATTCCATTCCTTTGATCATATAGGTGGTTACACTGTGCACGTCGGATTCGTCATCGACGATGAGAATCTGCCACGGCGCATTTTTCCCTGACCGACTGGAAACAACACTCGGGGTTGGCTCCGGCAACTCTTCTTTGAACAAGATTTCATCAGAATCAACCATAGTTCCTCCGCATCAGACCGGTATGACCACATGGAAACTCGTTCCCTGCCCCGGCGTACTTTCGCACTTGATGGTCCCTCCCAGGGTCCCGGTCACAATATTAAAGACGATATGCAAACCCAAACCTGTCGAGCCCTGGCTCCGGGCAGTGGTGAAAAATGGCTCAAAAATCCTGTCTCGGATTTCCGGTGACATGCCGCTCCCGTTGTCGCTATAGCGCAGTTCGAGGGTCCTGTTGTTATTGATCACCTCGACACGGATAAAACCGTCTTGCCCAGGCGCAAAGGCATGCAGGAGGGAATTGATGATGAAATTAGTCAAAATCTGCGAAAAGGCTCCTGGATAGCTTTCGATCACCAGTTGCTCATCACACAAAATCTCAATCCGATGGCCGGTTTTCTTGAGTTTCGGGCGCAGGCTAAGGAGGACCTCATCAATATACCCTTTGACATTGAAGATCCTGCGGGTTTCGGAAACCTGATCGGCAGCGACCATCTTGAAACTGCGGATCAATTCCGAGGCACGGTTCAGGTTGACTAAAATCATTTCAGTGCCTTCCCGTGAGTCATCCAGATACTGAGCCAGATCAGAACGTTTCATTTCCCCCTGCCCGAACAGCTCAACTAGGGCCCGATTCTTCTCTGCCAGCGTGGAACCGGCTGACAAGGCGACCCCCACCGGAGTATTGATTTCATGGGCCACTCCGGCCACCAGCTCACCCAAGGCTGCGAGCTTTTCGGACAAAACCAGCTGACTTTGCGTCTGCTGGAGATCGTCCAGAATCTTCTGTAATTCTTTGTTGGCACCGGCCAATTGTTCAGTGCGGTGTTCCACCCGTTCTTCAAGTTCTTCATTGAGACGAAGCAGTTGCTCCTCAGCCATGCACCGTTCTCTTTCCTTACGCTCCAAACCTTCAGCCATGCTGTCAAAAGCTCCGGCCAACTGCCCCAATTCCCCTTGTCCAGAGGCAATCCCGGTCCGCGTGCTCAGATCGCCGGCCTCCAGCTTACTGGTGGCATCCATCAACCGGTTGAGACGGCGCATAATGGTGAACTCACCAACAAACCAGGCGGTAAACAAGGCCAAGATCGTGGCCAGGACCAGGAGGGCCACATTGCGAATCACCACAAATCTGGCCTCACCTAGGGCCTGATCCACCGGAATCCCCAGCCGGATCATCAGATAGGGAAAGGAGGCCCCCTTGAAACGCAGCCGTTTGAAGCTGTACAAACGACTGACGCCATCCACCCCGGTCTCCAGGAAGGTGCCCTCATCGTCGCGACCGGACATGCGAGCCACCATCTGCGGCAGGTCAGCAACCCAGGTATATTTTTCTGTTTCAGGAAAGCGAGTAAGGCGCATGCCATTGGCATCGGTCAGGGTAAAGACTGATCGTTCCGGCAAGTGCGTATCGAAAAACAAACTGCCAAAATAGCTTAAATCAAAGGCGGCCACCAATATCCCAACGGGATTGCTACCGATGCCGGTGATAGGCTGGGCAAACTGGATCACTACTCGACGCTCAGTTTTGAGCAAGGTATAGTCGCCCACGGTAAAGGCCCCGGTCCGCATGGCGTCCTGGAAATATTTACTCTTCCCGATGTCCTCGGCAAAAGCATCTGGGGCGGCAACCAGGATCTGCCCCCTGGAGTCTGCCAGAGACAGAGAAACATAAGCGGAATTGCGAGCGAGGATATCGGCGAGTAATACTCTACAGGCAGCTGCGTCGAGACTCCGCACTTCGGAGGACTTGGCCAGGGTCATAAGTAGCAAACGAGCATTATCAACTACCCGTTCGTGATGGGCAGCCATTGCCTGGACCTGGTGAAGAGCGTAGTTTTCAGCTTCATCAACCACGTTACCACGCAGCTCGTGACCTGTGTAGAGCATGATCGCCAATGCCGGCAGGACGGCCAGCAGAACGAGGACTATTAGACTCTTACGGATGGAACCAAAAAGAAAAAATTGCATGGCACCCCTTAAAAAGTCAGCGGGAAGGCCCTGAAAGGTCGAAACGGCTGTCTTCCTGCCCTTTGCAGATTCGCAGGTGTGAACCGCTCCTGGTATCCGACCGGACCCGGGGAAGCGACACAACCAGGTTGATGGGATTTAATCTCCTGTTTTCAGCGACAATTTATATTATCAAATTTTTGTCTTTCCTGCACAACATTGCACCTGAAAATACATTCTTGGCCATCCGGTTATTGTGGGAGCTGCAAAAGAGCACACGATCACGAAAGAACTTGAGCAAACTGATATGCTATTCCACCGGATGGAGCACCGATGCCTCCAACTTGCCCGTCCGCAACGGAACCAGCCAATATTTGGCAGGGGTATTGTGGATGGCTTCGCTCAGCACCTCGCTCACCTGGTGGGAATCCTCGACCAGATTGTACAGAACCGAATCGATACCTATAAATCCATCGAGCAAATGGGTCAGAGTGTGGAGAACTTTGGTGGCGTAGCCCTGTTCCAACTCCAGTAATTGATCAAGGGTGGTGAGTCCTTCTTTTTTGAGATGCTCAAGCATCCTCCGGGCAAAGATTTTGTTTGCCCCCACTCCATTTTCGAGGGTTGGCCAAAATTGATCATCAACCCCATTGAGGATTTCTTCAGGTCTGACAAAAAAATCGGCATAGCTGATCAGCTGGTTGCCGGCAAGGAAGCGTTCCACATGCAGTCCTGCCGCCTTTCCAGACTGAGAAGAGACGAGAAAATAGTGAGATATCGGATAGTCCATTTGTCGTGTCATTCTTCTTTGGTGAATGGAGGTTAATAACTTTTGTATTGCAACTGACCCCTTAAAACGGAACACTGGAAACAGCGCGAACATCGTTGAGGCAGTTAACATCCTGAACCCCGGCGAATCCCATGTCCATATTAACATACCAGCTTTCGTGATTTCCATGGCGATCACAGCTCCACAGCCATCGCACCGGTCGGGTCAGGGATTTCGAAAAAATGCCTTCACTGTCTGCCAGGAGGCTAAGCAACTCATTGACGGTCGGGAGTCGCCAGTCTCTACAGCCATTGAAGTTCTGGTCGTTAAGCTGCTCGACATAGCGATGCGCACCGCCAAAAGTGGCCGGATAGCGATTTCCCCGTCGTTGCCAAACAAGACCGGTCGCCCGATCAAACACCGTCTCTTCAAGCACTTCCAATTGATTGCACACCAGTTGTACCGGTCGGAACAACTCGTTGACACCAAAAAGGCTGCGGGCCTTGGATTCGCAGATATTAACCGGGTCACTCCTCAGCAGCAACAGCGGCTGGTCCGAGCCCGGGTTTTGGCATGATCCTACCCCATGAGAAGCCTGCAATCTGAGCTGCTCAAAGGCGCCCAGCATCTCCCCTGCCGACTGAAAGCGATCATCCGGGTTCCAACGGAGCGCTTTGGCAAAAAAATCATCCCAGGTGCGGTCATAGAGGGGGTTTACCAGCGACAGGGAAAAACTCTGCATCCCCGGAAGCTTGCCGGTGAGCATGCGGTAGAGCAGCACCGCCGCGGAGTAAAGGTCGGCCCTGCCATCTACGCCTTTGGGGTTTTTCCTCTGCTCTGGCGGGGTGTAGCACGGCGAACCGATCTGCATAGTATCAGGCCCGGAAAAAGCCACACCTCCGACCAGCGCCATGCCGAAATCACAAATCTTGACAGTGTCTTCATCGGTGACCAAAATGTTCTGTGGCTTGATGTCGCGATGAATGATGTCGTTGTGATGGAGAAAATCAAGCGCTGCAAGGAGCTGCCGTCCATAGTGAAGCACCTTGGTCGCTCCTATGACCCGTGAGTCCTGCTCAATCCGGAAAGTCTCACCAATCATGTCGCCAAGATTGTTACAGATATAGTCCATCACGAAAAAGGGTCGCCCCAGCTCATCATGGTCAAAATCATGAGCGGTAACCAGAAAGGGCTGGTTGAAAGCGGCCATGGTCCGGGCCTCGAAAGTGAATATCTCACGTAGCCGTTCTGCTCCGAGGATGTCTGCCATCAGCTCACTGGGATCCAGCAGCTTAATGGCCACCACTTTATCTATTACCGGCACCAGTCCCTTATAGACCGAACCCATGCCGCCTTTGCCGAGGCGGCGGATTACCTGATATCTACCAATCTGTTTCATCCCTTCACCAGAGGAGCCTGCGGGCGTTGGATATTGGAAAATGACGTTCATCGAGAAGACGGATTGTTGCCAGCACATCATAGGGAACGTCCCGCAGTTCGACAGTCTGCTCTGCAATATCCCATACCATATACTTGGCATGCCAATTGAGCGTATCACGTGGCTGTCCGACACTACCGGCCAGAAGAAGATACCGGTTATGCGGATTAAGCTGCAACCGTTCCACCGTCACTTCGCGGCGGGATACCACAAGGCCGTTCTGCTCGAACATGCCGAAATCGTGGGTATGGCCGACAAAACAGATTTCTTCGGGATAAGAGGAAAAAATTCGACGTACCCGATTGTCTGAAGGCGCAAGCAGATACACCGTGATCGATTGGGGTGGGCAACCATGGACAAAACGAGCGCCGCAGCAGACATGAACAGCAGGCAGTTCCTTAATCCAGACGAGGGATTCAGCGCTCAGCATTGTGTGGGTAATGACCAGCGAGTCGCGGGCCACCTCGTTTAACCGATTGAAATAACTCCGGCTGACCAGCCCCAATTCATGGTTCCCCATAACTGAAACCACCCGATGATCGAGCAGGGCCTGCACCACCTCCTCTGGTTCGGGTCCGTAGCCGATATTGTCGCCCAGTGAAATAATCCGATCAACACCCATCACGTCGATATCCGCCAATACCGCCTGCAGCGCCTTATAATTGCCATGGACATCGGCTATGATCGCCAGCCGCATCGCGCCCCTCTCCCTACTCTCCGCCTTGTTGGCCACGCAGCAGCACCGGCGAGCCGATCACCAGTCCAGCTTCAGGAAATCGGCGAGAAAGATGGGCGAGCACCGTGGTGCACTTGACGATAAATAAAAAAAAGATCGGCGCCGCAACCTCGGACAGACACTCGAAATTACCCATCCCTTTGCTGATAATGCAGTCGGCATTACTGAAGTGTTGGCGAAATTCTTCACTGCAGGTTGCCATAGGAGTGCCGGGCACGTCGGCACCATTGGTAATAACCGGACAGATCCGGTCCAGGCCGCAGACAATGGCGTCTTCTAACGTGGCATCATTGATGATAGGGGATT
>CAITZN010000092.1 GCA_903896915.1 uncultured bacterium | reverse complement strand
GGCTGTCATTGGCACTGTCGTGAATCAGGGTGACTTCCCGAGTGTCTTTGTTATAGGCAATGGTTCGCCCCTGTTCCTCCTTAGAAACACTATCTCCTTTGCATCCCACGAGGGACAGAGCTAGGGAGGTTGCGGCTAGCGCGAGCAGTATGTTCTTAAGATTCATCATATTCTCCTTATGCATTCCCCAGTTAGATATTCTGCTGCTTCCGGCGCAGTTCTTCTTTGACTCCGGCAATCATCCTGACAAAGATATAGAGCGACATCGCTGCTACCAGGCCAAGAACCAGGACCGTGGCACCAACGTCGAGCGCGGCTTTGTACTGGGGGAGCCAGGGTTGAACCAGCTTCATCAGAATGGAGAGGGCACAGCCGACAACCGCCAGACCAAAGGCGATGCGGATGCCGTAGCCCTTGATGTATTTGGTGGCAACCGCGCCAACCTGGGCACCCATGGCAGCGCCGACCAGCATGACCATGGCAGCCACCAGCTCAGTACGCCCTTTCAGGGTATAGGTACCCGCACCGTACAGACCTGAAATAGCTACCTCAAAGAGGTCAGTGCCGACAGCTACGTGGGTCGGACAGCCAACCATGTAGATAAGGGCCGGCATACGGATGAGGCCGCCGCCGATACCAAGGATACCAGCAAGCCAACCGGTGAGGAAACTGACGAAGATCGGCAGCCAGGCGCTGCAGTAGATGCCGGCTTCCTTGAGATGGACCATCGGCGGGATTTTGATTTTGTGCAGGGTCTTGTGCCATTCAACGCCGGTGGCAGCTTTATCAAGGGTCTCACCTTTGGCAGCAGCAGCTTTTTCTTTGCGGGCGCGCATGGCGACATCGTGGAAGACCATCCAGGCGATGGCGAACAGTAAGGCGATATAGATCCAGCGGACAACCTTTTCAACGTTGCCAATACGCTCGAGCCACATAACCATCTGGGCGCCGGCCTCAAAACCGACAACCGTACCGACCAGCATGATCATGCCGAGTTTGTAGTCTACGTTGCCGAACTTGCCATGACGCATGGTTGAGATCAATGATTTGCCCGCCATGTGGGCGATGTCGGTACCAATGGCAAAGGCCATCGGGAAACCGAGGATGTTCAGACCCGGGGTAACCATCCAGGCGCCGCCCATACCGAAGAAACCGCCGATAATGCCGACACCGACGCCGAGTATGATGAGACCGGGCCAAAAAATCTTAACACCGGCAATGGGCATGAGAATATAGAGCCATTCCATGAGAGTATCTCCTTAAGAGCTAATTAATGTTCAGCGAGTTCACGGTTTTTCAGGTCAATGCCGATCCAATTCATAATGATGTCGGCAAGAACCCCGAAACATACCCCAGTGACCGGAATGATGAGGATGGTCAGGAGCATGAACTGGATGTGGCTCTCGTTGTAGAGGTTAGCCCACCAGGCCATAAGGCCGTCAAGTCTGCGGGTGTCCGCAACGATGACAACGGGTGCTGCTTTTCCGCCTGCTGCCAAGCAAATGCTCGGAGTGAACAGTATCAAGGTTATTAGCGTGCACCATAACCCCTGCATTCTCTTTTTCATCTCGTTCTCCCTATTGTTTATATTGATGTTGCTTCAATATCCCGGTGTCGTCCTGTCCCGGGTTGGTCACTGAATATGACCTGAGCGCTATAGAGGGGGAGTCTGGAGCGCTCAGGCCGGCATGTATTTTCAAATAACGGGGGAGTGCGGTTCCCTGTTAAAGAAAAGGAGCTGATCAATGACTATCAATTAATGTGCCAGAAGTTGTGCAAATATTTTTTTAACCTATTTTTGAGATGTTAAGATGTTTTTGTTTGAGTTTTTGCGCAATATCGTGTAAGCGCAGGTAATGGTTTCGTGATATGTAAAGCTCTTGCCAAAGGGAGAACAAGAAATGCGCTATTTTTACCCCCCTCTTCTCAATCCGGTAATTCGGCCAGACAGTTCGATCTATGCATGGAGTATTACCAGATTCATTCTTGTTTTCAGTACGTTGCTGATAGGTGGTATCCTCGTTGTCACGGTTGTCATAACCTATAATATCGCTTCGTCGTATCTCAATCAGGCCTATTCGCGAAATGCCCAGATCCGCGCCTTGGCACAGGCCAACGAAATCAGCCAATTGCTGATTACGGCCCGAGACAAATTGGAATTTTTATCACATACCCCGCTTACCCAGGAAGCAATTATTGCGCATTTTGCGGCCCAATCAGAAGACGAGCGTGATCGCTATCGTGAAATTGCCTTTCAGGGGCAGACCACTGAGGAGCGGTATGTTGTTGTCAACACCGGCAAGGAGGTGGTTTCTGTTCCCCTTGACCAGGCCCTGGGCACCAAGTTCGGTATTTTTGCCAACCGCGATCAATTGACCGATAAATCGGAAGGGTACATTCAGATCAGTGATCCCATGGAGGTGGTCTACCCCTCCGTCCCTCTGCAGGGGGCAGTTCATGCCATCACCATGCATGTCATCCGCCTCGCAACTCCGGTCTATGGGCCTGATAAAGCGTATAAGGGGCAACTGATCCTGTCGGTAGATCTTCCGCGGGTGCGCGATATCATGTCGCTCTACAGTTCGACACGATCACCGCTCTTTCTTTTCCCTCAGGAAGGTGAACATAAGAAAAGTTTCTTTTTTGATGCCTCAGGTTGGCTGCTCTTTCAATCAGAATCTCCTGATCTTCCCGAGGAGGCGGAATTGTCAGTTGATTTGCTGCGAACCGGGCTGCAGGGGGATGTGGGCCGTCCGGGGTTCAATAGCGCATTTCGTCCGGGATTTGCGCATGATCTTTACTGGGGCATGGTTGCCGATGTGCAGGCAGGCAAGTCCGGGCAGATGCTGGTCGCCCGACCTTTCATGGCATCAACAGGGACCGATAAGACGCTCTATCTCAGTTATGTCCCGATAGTGTTCAATGAAAATGCAAAGACGCAGCGTATAATAGGCGGCATTGGGTGCGTGGATACCAGTTTTGTTTTCATGGCGTCCACCTATAGGATTGGCGGAACCTTGACAGTCTGCGTGGTCTTGAGCATGGTGCTGGTCTTTATTACAATGTTTTATGTCAGTCGTCGCATTTCTGGACCTCTTGATATCCTTGCCGAGGCTGTTGATGTCCGCGCCAGCGGTGATGATCCTACGCCATTGGCGGTGAGCCCGCTTTTTTCAGAAATTAATCAATTTCAGCGGTCCATTAATATTCTTCTCATGCAATTGCATGTTGCGCGTAATGACACTGTCTTGCGCGAAGAGATTTTTGAAGATGACCGCATGCGCCAGTGTGTTAATCTGGACAGGGAAATCAAAAAGAGTCCGCTGCTCGACCAGCGATTGCTGGCCTTGCCTTTCTATGGAATATCTGGCGCAAGTCAGGCTATTGCCAATCTACGTCAGCAGATTCACAAGGCATCGAGGGTCTTGGCCGATGTTCTTATTATAGGTGAGACCGGAACAGGCAAGGAATTGACCGCAGAGGCAATCCACTCTGTCAGCCATCGCGCAAACGGCCCTTTTGTTTCGATTAACTGTGGTGCACTTGATGAAAATCTGCTCATGGATGCTCTGTTCGGCCATGTCAAAGGAGCTTTTTCCGATGCGCAAACCGATCGTAAGGGAGCTTTTATTGCTGCCTCTGGCGGCACTCTCCATCTAGACGAGATAGGCAACGCCTCTCCGAAGGTGCAGCAATCCTTGTTGCGGGCCTTGTCCGTGCGCCGCATCCGCCCGCTCGGCTCTGACAAGGACGTCACCTTTGATGCCCGTATTATCGCCGCCACCAATGTGGATCTCCTTAACCTTTCTTTGACCGGCTCGTTTCGTGAAGATCTTTATTACCGTTTGGCTGTTATTACCATCAACACACCTCCGCTGCGCGAACGTATGGAAGACCTCCCGGTGCTGATCAAATATTTTCTGGAGGAAAACATCGCCCTTTCGGGCCTGCAACCGGTAGGGATAAGTCGTGGTGCCCTTGAAAAAATGATGCATTACAATTGGCCAGGCAATATACGCGAACTGAAAAACTGCATTACGCGATCATTAGCCTTTGTTGAAGGAGATCTTCTGTTGGCTGAACATATTCTTTTTGATGAAAGAACGGGCGGAACGACAATACCTTCATCAGCAATGAAAGAATTGGAATCAGTGTCACTGCCCGTTGGGGCGCAAGTTCCGATGCCTTCTTCTCAACCCGCCAACTTTGGCATCGAGCCTCAGATGGACGTTGAAATGGAATTGAACCATCGCCAACGCAAGGCTTGGCCGGTCATTATTAAAAATGGTGTCATCAGTCGGGGTGAGTACCAGGTGGCAGTTGGTGATGCTATTTCCATCCGTACCGCCCAGTATGATTTGCACGATTTTGTCGCAAAAGGACTGTTAAAGAAATCGGGTAGTGGCCCTGCTTCCCGCTATCTTGTCGAACAATCTTGATGAAATCGCAATAGATCAATTTTTTGTCATCTTCGAGGAGCGCATCGACGAGAAATCTCTCGTGAATTCAGAGATCTCTCTCTTCGGTCAAGATGACAGAAGGAAGGTTTTCCTGCTTTTTGCGAAACTATCAATTCTACGTGATCTGAAAATCCCTCCCCCTTTTTATCCGATATCTCTGGCATTATGGCGCAATCAACAAGTTGGCTTTCGTTCTACGAGAGTGTTTTTACGCTATTTCGGCCATGCAAATAATGCAGAGAAGGTCTGTTTCAGATGTCCTTAATGAGCAGAGTTTGTTCGATGGCTCAATTCAGTGATGTAGCGGTCGACCGGGGCGAACTCGTCGGTGAAGGGAGGGATGCTCTCCAGAGGAGCGGGGAGGGCATGTGCCAACATCTTTTGCATATCAGCATCATTCGATACATTGGGTGTCGGCCCACTCGAGGCGGCGAGAATGAGATTCTGCCATAGGTTTCCGTCGGCGGGATCTGTAACGGCAAAGGTCTGAATTAAAGGAAAGGCTGTTTTGAAGGTTGCGTATAAGGCTTTGTAAAACCGGTTTGCGACTCCTTCCGGCGAGGCCAGGAGATTGACAAGGATTACTCCATCCGGAGCCAGGGCGGATCGCATGAGCGCAATAGCCTCGACTGTAACCAGGTGGAAGGGGATGGAATAATGCGAAGTGAAGACATCACAGAGAATCACATCGTACTTTGATTCCGTTTTTTGGAGAAAGATGCGAGCATCTTCTTCGATGATTCTGAGACGGGGATTGTTCTTTAGTGCGAAGTGGGTGCGGGCCAGAGCTGTCATGCCCGGGTCGAGCTCAACCACATCGATCAGCAACTCCGGGTAGTGCGCCAAAGCATATTTCGGGAAGGAGTATCCCCCGCCACCGAGCACCAGCATGCGCCGCATTTCCGGCCGGTAATATTCAGCCAGACGATAAAAACGGGTATAGGGCACGGCCAGTGCGGTGGGGTCATCAACATACATCGCCGATTGCCGTCCCTGAGGGCCAGTGACCATTTCACGGGTTGGGCGATTGGTGCCCTCCTCTTTGCTGGTGTAGACAAGGACTCGGCTGTACGGGGTGTCTGTGTCGAGAAAGCCACGCTGTTCCCGCCAACTGTCCTGTTGACGAGTGAAAAATACTGCCAGTCCGAAGATTACCAACGATACGCCCTTGAGTGTTTTTGTCGAAGGTTCAGCCATCCAGGAGGCAAGCACCAGCGTGGCTGCGGTGATGAAGAGAATAGAGGTGCTGCCCACCCAGGCGATGAGCACAAAGCCTGCCAAAAAGGTGCCGACAATGGAGCCGACTGTCGATATAGCATAGAGACGACCTGCCGTACGGCCGGTGTAGGCAGGATCTTCCAGGCAGAGGCGTACGGCAAAGGGAGCCACCATGCCGAGCAGTACCGCTGCGGGTGCGAAGAGTGCGATGGTCGCCACTATGGTAACGATGTGCAGTGTGCCGGTCCCTTGGAGAAATTCCAGCACCCATGTTTTGGATAATCCGATTCCAGCGGTTGCCCATGCGGCAAGTAATACGATCCGGCCGAGGATTCGGGCTTGCGGGTGTCGGTCCGCCAATGATCCGCCCCACCAGGCGCCTAGGCTGAGGCTGGCGAGGATGATGCCAATGAGACTGGTCCAGACAACCAGGGATGTGCCCAGAAATGGTGCCAAAATACGCGAACCGGTCAGCTCTATGATCATCAAGGCTGCACCGCAGAGAAAAATACAGCAATGGAGCATGCGTTTTCCTTGGGTAAAAGGGGGGAGCGACAACCAATAGCAGCTTGTTCAATTATTGTATCCAAGCTGAGGGTGAGGAAAGTGGTACCGGAGAAACTGAAAATTATCCAGAAAAAAGACGTGGCTTTTATTCTTGATTCTGAGGAATAAGGGCGTCATCGTGTCCCCTCTTTGGTAATGTATAAAATTGGTGACAGGGCAGGCGCCCTGAGAGTATTGTCCGGGTGCATCAGATGACCGGGAGGGGAGCGTATGCATGACCAGACCATAAAAATACTTGAGAAACAGCGCGAAGATCTCGTCGTCCGGGTCTTGAAAAAGCACGAGGAGATGGAGGCCAGCCGATCGTTTACTGAAAGGATCCTGGCCGGTATATCGGAGCTTTTTCTCCTTCTTGATCAGGATTTTAAGGTCATTCAGGCCAATCGGGAATTTCTCCAGCGAACCGGATGTTCCCTCAATGCTGGCCTGGGATTGATCCTTGAGGACCTAGTTGATCCCGATAAGGCTGAAGCAATCCGTAGAGCGTTTGCCAAAGGAGAGTTTAAGGAATTCGAAGCAAATCTGCGAACTGTCCAGGGCGCCATCCTGCCGGTAAAGATGCGCGGCTCTACCCATGTGCATCCCAATGGACTCGTGCTCCACATGCTCATCTGTTCAGACTGCAGTGAGTTTTATGAATTAATGGGGCGGATGCAAGAGGGCCAGAAACAGCTCATCCATTCCAGTCGACTCGCCAGTCTTGGCGAAATGGCCGCAGGCGTCGGCCATGAGCTGACCCAACCGCTGAATGCTATTCTCCTTTTTGCGCGCAATTGCCTCAAGGCTCTCGACAGTCCGGGCGACCATAGTTTGATGCTCAAGGAAAATCTCGAAATCATTATCGATCGGGTCAATAAAGCCTCGTCGATCATCAGCACCATGCGCAGCTTCGGCCGCAAGGTCGAAGAAGATCAGGCTCCGCTTGAGTTGAATGAAATCATCCGAAAAATCCTCAGTTTTATTGATTCCCAGTTACGGTTAAGCGAGATTTCCCTTGATCTGCAGCTCGCAACCGAGCCTTGTGTTGTTCTTGCGGTGGAAGTCCGGATGGAGCAAGTTTTTCTCAATCTGGTGCAGAATGCCATTCAGGCTATGGGCCGGGTGGATACGCCCAGATTGACAATCACCAGCAAAATAAAAAATTGTCTCAATCTGAAGACTATGCAAAGCGAACCCTATGTTGTGGTGACGGTTACCGATAATGGCGAGGGCATTGCCGATGACCTGCAGAAGAAAATCTTTGACCCCTTTTTCACCACCCGAGAGGTCGGCACCGGCATGGGACTCGGCTTATCCATCGTTGAACGTATTATTCGCGGTTTTTCCGGCTACATTGAGGTGGAGAGTATTCCTGGAAAAGGTGCTTGTTTTTCCGTCTCCATCCCGCAGTATAGGGCGGCGACAACCGCTGCGGATCAGGGGCGTCTTCAGGGAGGGGGCAGCTTATGAGCCTCCGTAAACAACCAACTCCCACTGCGGAGATTCTGGTCATTGACGATGATCTCTATCTGCTGGCGGCCATCAAGCAGACACTGATGCTGAACGGGTACGCGGTGCAGACTTTTGCCAATCCGCTGGAAGCGCTTAACGGTCTCGATGCGCATCCGTTTGCTGCTGTTCTTGCTGATATCCGCATGCCGGAGATGAGCGGCATGGTGCTGCTGGAACGGATTTTGGCCAGGGATCCTGATCTACCGGTTATCCTGATTACCGGACATGGCGATATCAACATGGCGGTGGAAGCGGTCAAGAAGGGGGCATATCACTTTCTCCAGAAGCCGGTGGACGAGGACATCATTCTTGCCACTCTGGGCAGGGCGATTGAACGGCGGCAGCTGATTCTGGAAAATCGCCGTCTGGAAAAACAGTTGCAAGCCTCCCGTGACAGCCGGTCCCGATTTTACGGATTGATTGGCAGCCATCCGAGCATGCTCGGGCTCTATACCCTGATCGAAACGATTGCCGTGGAAAGCGATCCGGTGCTGATCATTGGCGAAACCGGTACCGGCAAAGAGCTGGTCGCACGCGCCATCCATGTCATCAGCCACAAGGACAAGGCTCCCTATGTCGCGGTGAATATGGGGGCCATTCCTGCGGAAATGATCGAATCCGAACTTTTTGGCCATGAGAAAGGGGCTTTTACCGGGGCTATCCAGCGAAAGGTGGGGAAATTTGAATATGCCGGCACCGGTACCCTCTTTCTTGATGAAATCTGTTCGATGCCAGCTCAGTTACAGTCCAAACTGTTGCGGGTTCTGGAAGAGCGGACGTTCACCCGGCTTGGCAGCAATACCTCAATTCCTCTCAAGGCTCGGATTATTACCGCAACCAACCGCGATTTGATGACGGAGATTGACAAAGGCAATTTCCGTGAAGATCTTTTTTTTCGACTCAATGTTCTACCGGTGCACCTGCCGCCACTGCGAGAGCGAAAGGAGGATATTCCTCTCTTGGTCGATTATTTCTGGAACGAGTACTGCGACGGTCAGCACAGCGATACCCAGCCGTGCTCACCGGAACTGATCCGTCAGCTTATGGAGCAGAATTGGCCGGGCAATATCCGTGAGTTGCGTAATTTTGTGCGCAGACATTGTGTCCTTGGAACCAAGGATCTGGTCCAGGAAAAACCGGCCAAGGTGGCGGCAACCGCCGAAATTCCCGGCTTGACCTGGAAGGAACACATGGAGCAGCAGGAACGGCTCTATGTGCAGCAGATTCTGCAAAAGGTCGGTGGTCAGGTGAGTGTCGCCCATCAGCTCATGGGGATTTCACGGAAAAGTCTCTACGATAAGATCAACAAGTATCAGATCGAACTGCACCAGATCAGAGGAGACGGGGCGCGCAATGAATCGACCGGTGCCTGACGCCGCGCCGTTTGCCGACACTGATCGGTGAAAAGAGTAAAGGCGGAGCCCGCCATCACAACTACAGGAGCTTGACTATGAAGAAAATCGAATTAGCGGATACACGGGAGTTCAACCCTCTGGGCATGAAGAGCATCGTGCTGCACGATTCTGAACATTTCAAGATTCTCAATTTCAATCTCAAGGCCGGGGCGCTGTTCCCGATCCATTCCCATGACCTGGACGGTCAGTTGAGTATTCTGGTGATCGAGGGGGAGGGGTTGTTTCTTGCTGACAACGAAGTTACCATGCTAGCCCAAACCGGAGCCATGCTGATCTCCGATATCCGGGAACCGCACGGGGTCAAAGCCACAACCGACATGCGCATTGTGGTGACTATTGCCCCTCCGATTTGAGCGGAGCATGATTATTTTTTGGTGTTGTCGGCAACAGGGCCCAGCAGTTCCTGCAGGGCTTGGCACTGCTGCGCTGCGGGTTGTTGGTGTCGAGTCGCCAGCAAGTTGAGTACCCTGCTGACCTGTTGCCGGTCTTTCGTGCCCTTGATGGCATCCTTCATAGCCAGCAACTGCCTGCCTTTAGCGGTAATTCCAGCAAAAAAATCGGGTTGAGGTTGTCCCTGACACCCCTCCCGGATCATCCGTTGCCACTTGGCCAGGGTGAGTGGCTCTGCACCGGTGGCGTTGGCGGACTGGTCCCTGGCCGCTCGTACGGCCTGTTGTGGCGGTGCCGGGCTCGGAGCCGCTTCCTTTGCAACCATGCCAGAGCTTTCTTCTTTATTTTTCGTCAACTTGTCGGCGGACGCCGTTTCAGCCTGAAGAGGCGGCGCGGCGCGGACAGTCGCAGCAGGGGCTTTTCTGGCTGCCGTGGTCCGGTCAGCCTCCTGGGCCGATGCCTTTGCCTGTGCAACTGCTTCCTGTTCCTTTACTTGAAGAGGGGCGGTCCGAGGCGGGGTCTTTTTCTCTCTCTGTTTTTCCAACTGTTGTGGCGCTGGGGCTCGGGGTTCCGTTTGCTCAAGGGACAGAGGTCGTTCGATCTTTGCTTCTGAGAATGGTGCGATCTGTTTTTGTTCCTGGGCCGGTTGAGTGGGAATCCGCAGGAGGGACTCGCGATCTGATTCCATGGTGATACTCAGAAAAACAGCAATACTCGCAGCGAGAGCCAGGATCGAGCCGGTGGTGGCCAGAAGGCGGGGCCGGTTGAACCACTTGAGCAGTTTGCCTGGGCGGTTGTCCTTTGCACGTTGCTGCCATTCCTGATCCAGTTGTCGCCAGGTGGCATAGCATTGTTCACAGTCGGCAAGATGGACCAGGCAGGCCTCGGCATGCTCGGACTCCAGCCGTCCCTCGACCAGGCAGGCCAGTTGTTCCGCGTCCAGGCAGGGGCCAGGTGGTTTCGGTTGTTCGCCGGTCAGGGCCAGCAAGGCCAGGCGTCGCTCTGCCTCCCTCTTTTTGTCAAGATCTATGGTTTCGGCCATGGCATCCTTCTTATTGATTGCTTCCATTCTTTGAGATTGGACGGACCTGTTGCCCCATTGTGTCGATGCGGGTTCATAAGAGCAGTCGGAGCTCCTCATCCAAACCGGCGGCGGCAAAATCCTGGCGCAGCCGCTCAAGCAGGCGCCGCAAACGACCATGGGCCTGGTGGCGGTTTAGGCCCAGCATCCGCCCAGCCTCGGCCACTGCAATTCCGTCCCGGTAGCGGAGTTTTAACAGCAATCTTTCCTGTGGTTCCAACCTGATTCCCACTCCTGCCACCCGCTCCAGTAACCGGGGGTCTACGTTTTCCGCAGCATCACCGAAAAACAACCGACCCAGAATGGTGAACAGCTGGTGTCGCTCATCTTGCTCCAGGTGTCGCTCCTGGGCGGAGCTTTCTCCCTCCTGTTTCGGCAGTGTTGTCTCTTCGCTAAATTCAGTTTCCTCTCCCTGATGCTGGCCGCAGGACGGAATCTCGCCGAGGATTTGGTAGGCGGCCTCCTCTGTGGTTTTGATTTGGCCGGGATGCTGGTCGCTGACCAAGGCCACAGCTTCGTCGGGAGAAAAACGTTCCAGGCAGAGCAGGCGGAAGAGCATCATCCAGATGCCGCCAAGATGGCGGATCCACAGCGGTGCCTTAACCCGACCAAAGCGAAAACGGGCGAAATCTTCCAGCAGCCTGAAGGTCAGGGCGCCAACGTAGGTGGCAAGCGTGGAGCGGCCGGTGAAGGCCTGGATCCGCCGCCAGTCATCAGCAGCCAAGCCGTCCATGACAAACAGTGCCGCCTCTTCAGCCAAGCTGGACTGTTGGAATCGGCGTCTGGCCATGCGGTTGATCATGTCCCATTGGGCAAGAGCCTGTTTTTGCAAGGGGTTCAAGTATGTTCCTCCTCTCCCGAGTGCATCTGAACTTTTTCCTCCCACTTTTTTTATTTGTTCGCGACACATTCGCATCACGATGCCGTCCAAAAAAGCAGCAAGGCAACAGTACCTGCATTGTGCAGATAACTTCAACCCTGAACTTTAAGGAGCGGTTTTATGAAACGGATATCCCTAGCTGTATTGATTTTTCTCGTGATCCTGGC
>CAITZN010000091.1 GCA_903896915.1 uncultured bacterium | reverse complement strand
TCAGGGAGCTTGAAAATATCATCGAGCATGCCTTCATTCTCTGTTCTCAGGGGATGATCGGTAGCCACCACCTGCCCACATACCTGACGACCACTACCACACCGGCGTCTGCACCTTCATCTTTCAAGAGCCTCCGCCGGACCACCGAAGAGGAGGTTATCCGGGAAGCCCTAGAACGCAACAACTACAATCGCCTGGCTGCCGCCAGAGAACTAGGTATGCACAAGAGCACCCTGTTCCGTAAACTCAGAAAACTCAACCTCAATCTCCCCAGGATTGACGGCCGCAGCACCCTCCCTAAACCCTGAAGAGTTGCATTCTCGCGACCGTAAAGAGTCGCGCATGGTCGCGTATATGGAACCGTAGCATTCCGTATTCAGGTTTTCCGCAAACACGCCTTTCCATAAAACAGCATTATTTCAACAGGTAACGCCGAATCGGCCTATATCTTTTTTGCCGGCACGCAACTTGCTTTGTCAAGGAGCATGAAGGTAAAAAAAGCAGGGCAAAAAATAGCAATGACCGTTTGGGAGCAGCGGGTATCGCCGGTGTTCGACTCGGCACGGACCCTGCTGGTTGCAGAGATTCAGGGTGATGCCTTCATCAACACCTCTTACCTGACCTTTGATCCAGAGCGGCCTCTAGAGCTTCTGCAGATGCTACAGGCGCAACAGGTCGTACTCCTCATTTGCGGAGCGGTTTCCGAAGGACCTGCCAACATGCTGGAGGCCGCAGGAGTTGAATTGATCTCATTCATTGCCGGTGATGTCTATCGAGTGCTGGAGGGTTTTCTCCAGGGCAATCTGCGCGGGACTCAATTTAGAATGCCTGGTTGCGGGAAGCATATCTGCTGCCGAGGAAAAATCCGTCGTGGCCGGGAAATTGGCGCGTTAAACGACAAGGGGCGGCATGGAAGAGGTCGGGAACGACAATCTCCCGCAACCGTTGCCAATATTTGTGATGCCGACAATGGCAGTGCAACCGATGCGGAAAAGTCTGCGGGGTTGGCAGAAAATTCCTGAACACTGCCCGAAAGATTCATTGAAGCCAATGGAGGTATGAGTATGCCTGGAATGAATGGAAAAGGTCCTTTAGGTAATGGCCCACAAAGCGGTGGACAGCGCGGTGTTTGCAAACAGTCTGGAACTGCCAAACCAGATCAACCTCAGGATACGCCGGCTGATAGGGTTTCTGATCAAGTCCCCGGCCGTGGTCAAGGCTTAGGGCAAGGCGGTTCGTGCCGTGGCGGGCAATGCGGCGGTGGAAAAGGGCAAGGGCGTGGCGGCAACCGTTAACCAGGCTGGTCAACGATTCCAACACTACAGCAACAGCCAGCTGCCGCGGCAACGGTAGCTGGATTTTTATGGAGCGTATTTTTGATAGTTTTATTTGCAACAAAAGATATTTTACGGTTTTCCGAACTGTTGGACAAGTTGTGGCACGAACAGGCAATTGAACTGGCCCCTGCTGCGACTGGGGCGACCGGGCTTGCGCTGCTCAAGAGTAAGCTGGTGGATCTGGTGATTGTCGATGAGCAGCTCGACGACATGAGTGGCATCGCCTTTACCAAACAGCTCGTCAAGGTTAATCCGCTGGTCAACACCGCCATTGTCAGTGCGCTGACTGCTGAAGAATTCCATGAAGCCACCGAGGGGTTGGGGGTGCTGATGCAACTGCCTCCTCACCCAAGTGAAACCGACGCCGAAGCGCTGATGGCTGTGCTGGAAAAGATCGGCGCTCTCATGCAAACCGTGGTGCAGTCGCCACCAGAGGCGGCGAAATCATGATCATCAGCGTAGCTAGCGGCAAGGGAGGCACCGGTAAGACCACCATTTCGGTCAATATGGCACTCGCACTAGGCGCCGGAGTCGAGTTGCTAGATTGCGATGTCGAAGAGCCGAATGCCCACCTTTTCCTCAAACCGGTGATCGAGCGGAGCGAACGGGTTGAAACGCCCATACCGCTGGTCGATCTGGAAAAATGTACGTTCTGCCGCAAGTGTTCGGCTATCTGCCGGTTCAATGCTCTGGCGGTGGTGGCCCAAAAGGTACTTGTTTTCCCGGAGCTTTGTCATAGCTGCGGTGGCTGTATGGCGGTCTGCCCTGGAGGGGCGATCACTGAAATCGGGCGTGAGTTGGGGATGCTCAACTTTGGCGACAGCAATGGTATCCGATTCATAAACGGGCGGCTGAGGGTAGGCGAGGCTATGTCGCCGCCGCTGATCAAGCGAGTGCGGGCGGCAAGGGATCTCGACTTGATCACCATCATCGATGCCCCGCCAGGAACCTCCTGTCCGGTGATCGCCGCCATGAACGGCGCGGATTTCATCCTTATGGTCACCGAACCAACCCCCTTTGGCCTCCACGACCTCAAACTGGCGGTGGAAGCGGTCCGCCTGCTCGGCATCCCCTGCGGTCTGGTGATCAACCGAGCGGACATCGGCGACAACAAGGTGTTTGATTATGCCGAACGAGAAAACCTACCGATCCTGCTGACCATTCCCTTTGACCGTCGCATTGCCGAGGCCTATTCCCAGGGCAGGAACATCGTTGAGGTATTCCCGGAATGGAGGGAACGTTTTGTGGCGCTCTTCAGGGACATTGAAGCAATCATCATTGAAGAAAAGGATAAGGCGGCAGCATGCGCGAACTTGTGATCATCAGCGGCAAGGGTGGTACCGGCAAAACCAGCCTGACCGCAGCCTTTGCCGCTCTGGCGAAAAACAGCGTGCTGTGTGACGCTGATGTCGATGCTGCTGATCTTCATCTGCTGATGCAGCCCGAGGTTCGACAGCGGACCGATTTCATGGGCGGCTGCAAAGCCGTTGTCAATCCCGACCTTTGCACCGGATGCGGCACTTGCAGGGATCTCTGCCGGTTCGGCGCCATCACCGAATTGTTCCAGGTCGATGCCCTACGGTGCGAAGGTTGTGGTGTCTGCGTTGATTTCTGCCCGGCGGCTGCTATCGATTTTCCGGTGCAGCGCTGCGGCGAATGGTACAGCTCGGACACCCGGTTTGGACCTATGATTCATGCCCGGCTGGGCATTGCCGAAGAGAATTCCGGCAAGCTGGTCAGTCTGGTGCGCAAGGAGGCTCGACAACAGGCAGAACAATGCGGTGCCGACCTGATCATCACCGACGGCCCTCCGGGCATCGGCTGCCCCGTTATCGCTTCCATCGGCGGAGCCACGGCCCTGGTGATCGTGGTTGAACCCACGGTTTCCGGCATCCATGACATGGAGCGGGTGGTGCAACTCGCCGCCCATTTCAAGGTGCCCGGCATGGTCTGTGTCAACAAATTCGATCTTAACCTCGAGATGACCGAGGCCATAGAGCAGCTGGCAGCCAAACACAATATCTCCATTCTTGGCCGGGTCTCGTTTGATCCGGCCTTTACTCGGTCGATGGTGGAGGGCAAGACCCTGTTTGAATACGGCGAGGCGACCGCAACCTGGCAGCAGGTCCAAGATGTCTGGACAAAAATCATCAACTCACCTGCCATGAACCCCCTCGGGATCGTGGATTTCAAAGCAACTATTCAATAATAACGGAGAAACAGGAATGACCATGGTACGAGTAGCAATCCCTTCCGAGGGCAACGGCGGCATAGACGGTATAAGAGCAGGACATTTTGGCCACTGCGATGTGTTCACCTGCTTTGATGTTGAAGACGGGCAGATCAAACAGGTCTCCATCTTGGCCAACAAAGAGCATGTCCAGGGCGGCTGCATGGTGCCGGTGAATCTGCTGGCCGAGGCCGGAGTCAACGCCCTGGTGGTCGGCGGTATCGGCATGCGGCCTTTGATGGGTTTTAAGCAGGTTGGCATCGAGGTGTATCATGACGGCGTCCGTCAAGAGATTCGGCCGGTGGTCGAGGATTTCGTGGCCGGCAATCTTCAAAAAATAAGCGATGATCAGGTCTGCGGCGGTGGCGGCGGTCACTGATTTTGCAAACTAAGGAGCACTATGAAAGTAGCAGTCACATCAAAAGGAATCCTGCTCAGCAGTGATGTCGACCCCCGCTTCGGTCGGGCGCCGTACATTCTGATCGTCGATACCGACACCTGGGCCTTTGAAGTGGTCGATAATGGGGACAATGCCAATGCCTTCAAAGGTGCTGGCATCCAGGCAGCCACTATGGTCAGCGACAAGGGTGCCAGCGTGTTGATGACCGGTTATTGCGGTCCCAAGGCTTTTTCTACCTTAGAGGCCGCCGGGGTCAAGGTAATCGATGACATCACCGGTTCGGTACGGGACGCGATCAAGGTTTTTAATGAAGGCAAGGTGACTTATGCCGCCGCTGCCAACAAAGAGGCGCACTGGTAAGTCCGTAGTACCCAAAACGACCTGCAAGATAAGAGCAACACAGCCTGCGCCGGTGCGGTCTGTGTTGCTCTTCGTTCCCTCCCTGCAGGCAGCACTCTGACTGGCAAGTAATCATTTGAAACAGAGATGAACATGACTGACGAAGAATTCGATGCCCTAATGGCCGAAACCGAGCGAAAGATTGCTCGCAACCGCCGGCAAAATCCATTCCGAAGCCGACCCGAAGATGCTGATGCGCAGGGCCGGATCACCGGAAAATGCGGTGACACCATGGAGATCTTTCTCTGTTTTGCCAATAATCGGGTGAGCAAGGCCGTAGCACACTCCGACGGTTGTTCTTTCAGTAGACGGTGCGGCTCCTTTGCCGCCGAGCTTGCCATCGGCAAAAATCCCGAAGAACTGTTCGACCTGACCGGCGAAGATGTGTTGCAAGTGCTCGGCACCTTCCCAAAGGGAGAAGAACATTGCGCCTTTCTGGCCGTGAAAACGATGCAAGAGGCTGTCAATGCCTACATGGTCAAGCAGGTGCAACAACCATGAATTTCGGCTTCGGCAACGACTGCCATAGCAGTTGACTCCTCGTATCAAATGGTGATTCGGACCCGATTGCACTGTAACGATGATCCGTTCGCTGGACCCTCATTCGCCAAGCAACCCATGCCTCAAAACCGTAAGGAAAAACCACATGGAAATGAAAAAAATTATTATCATCGGCGGGTCGGCAGCCGGGGCCAAGGCAGCCGCCAAGGCCAGGCGGCTTGATGAATTTGCCGAGATTACCCTGGTCCAAAAATCGCCTGATCTCTCCATGGCCTCCTGCGGCTATCCCTACTATGTCGGCGGCTTGTTCAATGACCGCAATCAGTTGCTCTGTACGCCTGCGGGGATTGTCCGCGACCCGGTCTTCTTTGACAAGGCCAAGGCCATCAAGGCCCTGGTGGAAACCGAGGTCGTGGCAATTGATCGCCACAACAAACAGGTGCACTGCCGCGACCTCAAGGCCGGCAACGAACTGACTCTCGTTTACGATAAGCTGATCATCAGCACCGGGGCGCGGCCCAACATGCCGCCCATCCCTGGCATTGACCTGGACGGCATCACCAACCTCCTGAGCATGGCCGATACCGATTACCTGCGCCAGATCTGCGATGAAAAAAAGGTTAAACAAGCGGTGGTGATTGGTGGCGGGCTTATTGGGGTCGAAACCTGCGAGGCCCTGGTGCTGTCCGGCATCAAGGTCACCGTGGTGGAGGCGCTGGATCAGGTGCTGACTTTCCTAGACTGGGATCTGGCAAAGTTGGTTGAAAATCATATGCGCACCAAAGGGGTGGAGATCTTTACCAGCAAGGGGGTCAAGGCCTTCGTCGGCAAAGACGGCAAGCTCTCCGGCGTCCAACTCGCTGACAACACAGTGATAAACTGCGAACTGGCGGTCATGGCAATCGGCGTTCGTCCCAACAGTGGTTTGGGAATCGCTGCCGGCCTGGAAATCGGTAAATTCGGCGGCATTGCGGTTAATCAATATATGCAGACTTCGGATCCAGATATCTATGCGGCCGGCGACTGTGTTGAAATACCCAGCCGCATCAGCGGGGAGCCTGTCTTTGCTCCCATGGGCGACATGGCCAACCTCGAAGGCCGTGTTGCTGGAGAAAATGCAATCAACGGCAACAGCGTCACTTTTCCCGGCACCTACCATACCGGCATCTGCAAGATCTTTGATTTTTCCGCAGGTTCTACCGGACTTTCCATCAAGGCGGCCGAACGGATGGGCCTGACCGACTATCAGACCGTGGTCAACGCCAGTCCCGACAAACCGGGATTCATGGGTGCCAAGCTATTGGTTTCGAAGATGCTGGTCAGCACCAAGGACCAGCGCCTGCTCGGCTACCAGTGTGTCGGACCCGGCGATGTCAGCAAGCAGATTGCCACTGCGGCCATGGCCATGCTGGGCAAGCTGACCGTGGAAGATCTGGTCAATGCCGATCTCCCCTATGCCCCACCTTTTTCCCTGGCTATCGACCATTTCATCACCTCGGCCCATATCATGCAAAATAAGCTCAAGGGCAGGATGACCGGAATTTCGGTCACCGAGGTATGGGATAAAATCCAGAGCAACGAAAAGCCCTTCTTCCTGGATGGTCGCAGCCCGGCCGAATTCGCGGAGATGCACCTCGGCATCGGCGAGCACCTCATTCCCCTGGGCGCCCTGCGTTCACGACTGGCTGAACTGCCAACAGATAAAAACTCGGAGATCATCTGCTTCTGCAAAATCTCGCTGCGCGGCTATGAGGCAGAGCTTATCCTCCGGGCGCACGGCTACACCAATGTCAAGGTCATGGAAGGCGGTATCATGGCATGGCCGTATCCGCGCAAATAATAAGAGATTTGCATAGAGAAAAGGACATGGCCCATGAACGGAGTAGGCATTACCTTCAATCCTATTGGTGTGATTCACAGTGAACATGTGGTTGCCCGAAAGACCCCTATTCAGCCAGCCTATGCCAAAGGTTGCAAAGGGGAGGTGGAGATATTTCCCGAGTTCGCGGAAGGCTTACGCGATCTGGATGGATTTTCGCATATCTACCTGCTCTTCCACTTTAACCAGGCCGGACCGATGCAACTGATCGTCAAGCCGTTTCTTCAGGATATTGAAAGAGGCGTTTTTTCGACCCGGGCACCGTGCCGGCCCAATGGCATCGGCTTGAGTATCGTTGAACTGATAGGCCGCGAAGGTAATGTGCTCCTGCTGGACAGAGTCGACATCCTGGATGGCACTCCGTTGCTCGACATCAAACCCTATTCCGCTAAATTTGACTGCCTGGAAACCTCCAGCAACGGCTGGCAGGACGAGGTCAACGAGGACACGGCGCAACGCCTTGGCCGCCGTGAGTATAAGGGTGGCCAGGGCTCTGCATCAGCTTAACCATCCGATCATGCCTGCAACCGCTACGGATACAAAAAATCGTTATTATCTGCAGCGGGACGCGTTTTTTCCGAAGTTTGCAATACCATAAGGATGTAGCGATACAACATCTTCGTGGCGATATCTGCCACAGATATGTGCATAGCTCGCTACACTTTTCCCGGACCGGTAAAACTCTCTGCTCTATGCAGCTGCCAGAATATTGGGCCGGTGCTGCTCACTTTTTCCTTAAAATCGACTTGGCATTATAGGTGCATCAATATAGTCAAGTCACCATCGTCACGATGAGTGACAGCGTTATCTTACCTCAACTCAGTTTAAGGAAAGGTGACCAAATCACTATGATGGGGAATCCGGGAGGGTACGACTATGCTGCTAAACGTAGAAGGCAAAAACAACCTGGGCACGATGTTGGAAAATGAATATTTTCTGCCTCGGAAATTATCCGTTTATCGAGTGGCAAAAGATACAGGGGTCAGCAAAAAGGCTCTATGCGAGATACTCACCGGCAGACAGCGATTGCCGGTAAAGGAAGCGGTGGTGTTGGCCCGGTATTTCGGTGTGGAAGAAGATTCTTTTGCAAGACTGCAACTGGACTACGAGCTGCGGAGCGAAAAGCAGAGATTACAGAAGGAATAACCTTGTCGAGGTGGGGCGTTGTTGGGAGCAAGACTGACACAATGGACGCCCAAGGATGAATTCAGAAGGTATCTGCTGCCATGTCAGTTCTGGTGCGTTACTGTAGCAGGGCAATACCCCTCAACTCACCACAAAAAGCCCGCCCCTCCCGAAACTGGTGGGGGAACGGGCTTTATCTCTTTAAGGCCGGAAGGTGATTTGCTCTCAGGTCACCTCACCTTGGGCAATCATGTTGGTCTGCTTATTTGGCCACCGAAATCCTTTGCGGCTCCGTGTTTACGTACTTAAAGAACATCGGAAAGGCAATGAAGAAGGCGACGCAAATTAGGTATTCCACCCCTTTGATGTGGGTATAAAAATCAACCAGGGTGTGCAAGGGGGTTGTCATACCGGTGGCCGCCATGTACTGCCGCGCCAATTCGCCGACCTGCCAGTTGGCCTGATGCAGCGCCCCGACAAAGGCGGCGCAGACCCAGAGACCGGTCAGTCCGGCCACCCCCAGTATAATTGTCGAAACCCGTTTACTGTTTTTGTTGTCAGACATGGTGTGCTCCTTCTTATGGTTCGTCGTTGAATCAGTAGCCGATAATCGTACTGATGTATCCTCGGATCAGGTTACCTGCGCCGCCGCTGGCCAGGCCGCCAATCAAGCATGCCAGTGCCCAGATACCGATCAGACCGGACATAGTCATGAAGACGCGCACGGTGAATTTGGATGTTTCCTGGGCGACGTCGGTTTTGGTCTCGTTCTTGTTGATAATTTGAGTAGTCATGGTGTCTCCTCCTGTTATAGGGGCTAGTCTGCAGGGTGCGGGTAACTTTAGCATTGGAATTGCACCCTTGATGCCAGAGCCGACCAGGAGTAAAAAGAAAAGATACTTCGTGTGTAACCTGTTGTTTATAAACAAATTAGAATGAAAATATCGACAATTTGGCATCTGTATCCGGGGCACACAAGTGTGGCGGTTATCTGCAATAACCACAGGTGCGTGGTGCAGAGCTCGCAAGGTTGTGGCAGGCGTGGGACGGTTGTGTTGCGACGCGTAACGGATAGGTCCGGGGCGGGTAAAATGTAGGGCCGAAAAATGACGGAGCGGCGAACGGGTGTGGGGAGGGAAGAAAAGGGCGCTTACACCACGGGATTGTGGCAGGGCAGATCAAGAATGAGGAGGGGTCCTCCTGAACGTTCAGGCGCGGTCAGCTCAACCTGATGCAGGTGCAACAGGTATGTGCAGAAGGTGCGGTTGGGCCAGATTGATTTGATGCTGTCCTCGTCATCCCAGGCTGCGGCGCTATTGGTCAGCGTGAGGGTGAGGTGGCGGTCATCACCGGGTAGAGCGTTGCATTCTAGCCGTAACAATTTTTCGGTTTGTTTATAGGGAAAGACGCGGTTCAGAGCTTGGCGTCCCTGGTGGATCAGAGTGAGCAGCACCAGCCAGAGATCACCTGCGGTCATCGCCACCTCATGGGGGCAATTAACCGGCAGGCTGAGAACGATCGAGTCAGCTCGCAGCGGCTTGTCGAGCACCATCGTCAGCATCTGGAACAGTTTCTTCAGTGAAACGCTGGATGCTGCCCCTGACTGCCACTGCCCGACTCGCTGAAGTAGAGCCACCAGGTCGGCTGTTTTCTGCACTTCCTTGACCAGCGCCTGATACAGATGCTCGGCCTGCGGCTGGCCGCCGCCCTCTTGGTCGATATCGACTAAGGTCTGGGTGTAGTTGATCACCCCGTTGATGCTATTTGTCAGTTCGCTGGCCAGGTCCGTGCCTATGCAGCCCGTGACTGCATAGCGGTAGCGGATCGCCTCCCGCTGGAGAGTGGCGGGGTCTGACAGATTAAGGTCGCCTGGTTCGCTTTCCCGCATGGCGTCTCCGGCAAGCTGGCCGGTAATCCGCCCGATCAGTGTGTGCAGAGAGCACTCCGGACCGTTGCCCTCTCTCTCCCCTGCAAGTGGCGCGGTCAATCGACAGAGATTGAGAATCGGTACGGCCAAATGGCGATTCAGCAAAAACAGCAGCGTACAGGTTAGGGACACGATCAATCCCAGGGCACCGACAATGATCTTGTGCAGCCCAAGGAGGATAGTCTGGGTATAATCGGTAAGGTGGAAACGGAACTGCTGCAGGTTAATGTTGATGCCATTGAGGGAGCGAGCCAGTTCCGCAGTTTCTTTGCTTTTGTCCGCCCGTTGATCCTGGATCGAACGAAGCCGTACCTCGAGTCCGACTAGATCGAGCCGAGAAGGGAGCGCTGCTTTCAACCCATCGGGCACCAGGATATTGCCGGTCAGGGCTTCGGTCTCTTTTTCCATATTTTGCAGTTCGCCGTTAAAGGCCTGGAGATTGATGTCCTGCCCCAGGATCAGTGATTCGTTAAGGTGATCTTTGATGGCGGTAAACTTGAACAGGAGGTGGTCGCCAGTGGCTACCGCCTGTTGGCATTGGTGATAGAGAAGATACTGGCGGACTCCTAGAGCCAATACAAGCGCAAGGAAAACCAGCACCGTGGCGGTAATGCCGAAAAAAATCCGGTTAAGGGGCTGGTGCGACCAACCCCAATTCGTACCGTTGTGCATGCGAACTGTCACTGCCTACCTCCGGAAAGGTCGCGGGCCCCGGCGGGGAAAGAGACACAGGGAAAGCCGGAACCCGCAACCAAGGCCATTATTTATCGCCCTGCCATTGATAAAGAATGGGCAGACGGTAGAGGATAAAACGATAGACTATGAAATAGAGGGCAAAGATGGTGACCGTCACCCAGACCTCTTTCCAATGTGGGATCTCACGATACAGTTGCCAGTTAAAACAAATCATGGAGGTATTGAGCCGGTTCCAGACAATGCCGAGCACGGAAATCAGCGCGGCCCAGCGAACCATATTGACTTTCTGGTGCTTGACACCATACGCGAACAGCACCATAGGCAGGATCACGGCCAGCGCCATTTCCAGGAGGAAATACTTGCCCCAGCCGGTGAGCAGATGGGCCCAGTCGTTATCGTGGGCAATCCCCACCACCTTGATCACCAGGTAAGTAATCAGGGCATAGGCGCAACCCTTACCAAGTCCCAAGGTCAGTTCATCGACGCTGTCGAGAAATCGGCGATCGCAACGCCAGGTGAGAAAATTTTTACAGAGAGTGCTTGCGACAATCACCATCGAGAGTCCGGCAAAGATAGCCGAACAAAAGAAGTGCACCCATTGAAAGTTGGTGGAGATCCAGAGGGGATGGATCTTGGTCGGAGCATAGGTGAAGAGTGCGCCTAGCGCTCCCTGGTGCAGGGTGGAAAGAATGATGCCGGAAATAGTCAGGCCGACGGCGATGGATTTGATGAACCGTTTGCCTTTCAGCCAGCCGATCCATTCAAAGTAGGCGGTGGAAACCTCTGCGACCTGGACCGAGAGATAGGTGGCCACATGCCAGGCCACCAAAAAGAGCACCGCCGCCGGTCCCAGACTGACAAACATCGGATAGTACAGCCGCCAGGGCATGCCGAGATCGATCTCCAGATAGACTACGGCAAAGAAGTAGCCGAGCAGGCCGTTGAGCAAGGCCAGCCGTTCGATCGGGATGAAATCCTTGCGGCCGAAGATCTCCACCGTGGTGCCGAGCAAAAAGCCTGAGGCTGAAAGCGGCACCATCCCGAACAGGCCGAAACCGAGGAACAGTCCCCATGGATAGTCATCCGAGGCATGGGTGATCGAACCTAGGCCGGCAAAATAGCGCTGGAGGATTAAGGGCACGCCGATGGCAAAGATGGCGATCAGAAGCCAGTTGACCGGATTGCGAAGAAACTGATCCTGATATTGCTGACGGCTCAGGCCCAGCCATAATTTTTCCTTGATGCTCCAAACCGACCCATCGGGCTTGCACGGCGTGGCAATGGGAATTTCAGGTGTACTTTTGCTAAAAATATTCATGGGTCAAACCTCCCCCTCATTCTTTGTCTGTTGTTCTCTTGTTTCCTTTCGCTTGGCGAGCAGGTGGAACCCTGCGAACAGGGCAGGCCAGATGGTCAGTACCATGGGCACGATGGATAGGAAATCCTTGACATAATTAAGGATAGGCTCCTTGGGCACGGTTGTGTCGAACCCGACCTGCGCAAAGGGCGCAGGCGAGATATACATCCAGGCCGTACCGCCGGCTTCGTGTTCTCCGTAGATATGGTTTTCATAGGCACCGGGGTTTTCGCGGATGCGCTGCCGGGCCATATCCAGCAGATCGGTGCGGCGGCCAAAAGTCAGGGCCTCCTGGGGGCAAGACTCAACACAGGCTGGCGGCCGCCCTTTGGTCAGGCGGGTATCGTAGCAGAAGACACATTTCATGATCCGCGGATGAAAGGCGCTGGAATAGCGGAAGGTCGGGATGTAGAACGGGCAGGCCACCATGCAGGTGCGGCAGCCTACGCAGACATCGGGGTTGTAGATGACGGCGCCTTCAGGGGTCTTGGTGTAGGCGTTGACGAAACAGGAGGTCAGGCAGGCCGGCTCCTGGCAGTGGTTGCACTGGATCTTGCGATACAGCGGATGCTCGCGGCCGGGAATCTCGTAGCGGTTGACCACGGTGTAGCGGGTTTCGTCAGTGCGTCGTTTCTGGCCATGCAGCATCTCATCGAACACGGAAAAATCGTTGAAAGGTTTTTCAGGGGCAGGCAGATGCTGTTCCTGGTTGCAGGCGGCCTCGCAACTGCGGCAGCCGACGCAGCGGGAAAGGTCCACCAGTACCCCCATGGAATCGGGATAGCCTTCAAAGGTGGCGGCCTGTGTTGTTCCTGCCAGGGAGACCGTGGCCGCGGCGGATGCGGCGAGACCGCCCTGGATAAATCCGCGGCGATTGAGTCGTATATTCATTTTTTTTCACCTCTTGGGTCGTAAGTGTCTGGAGCAACGCGATCAGTGGGCATGGCTTTCTTTGGGGGCCGCAGCTTTATTTTTTTCCTTGGACTGCACTTGAAAGAACTGTTTTCCCTTCTCGGTCAGGGCATGACAGCCTTCGCAATGGGAAGGCGCATTCTTTTTAATATGACAGGGAATGCAATTGAGGTGATAGGCCCCTTTGAGTCCGGGTTTGTCGATATGATAGAGATTGGGGTTGTCACGGGCCGTCACCTGCTCCGGATAAAACTGCTTTTTGCTATGGCAGTCCTTGCAGGCAACCCGGCTGGTCTCCCGCGACTGGGCATGGCAGCGGAAGCAGTTGGGCTCCATATCCTGTTGACCGGTGGTATGATGGTGGCAATCTTTGCAACGGGCCATTTTTGTGTGCCATTTATGTTGAAATTTTACCGGTTGATACAGGTCTGCCAATGAATCGATGGTCACTATCTCGAGTGCGTTGAATTCATCAACGGCAAGACTGGGTCGCTCTGGGGACAATACCCAGGCCAACATCAAAACCGCAGTCACAATCACGGATTTGGGGTTACACTTCATGGGATATCCTCCATCGGTTCTTGGGTTCTCGTGTTGCTGCTCTGTTTCCTGGTGTCATCATTTCCTCTGTTTTCCTTTAATAAGAGACGTTCAAGCTCCCTTTCCTTCAGGTAGCTGCGGTACACGATGTCAATTTCCTCAGCGTCCATGGTCTCATTGATGAGCAGGACTTCAGCGAATTTATGGAGGAATTTGTTATGCTTTTTCATCAGGGCTTCGGCCTCGCTGGCACAGGTCGCAATTTCCTGTTTAATTTCCGTATCGATTTTGCGGGCAATCATTTCGCTGTGCGGCTTGACGAGCATACTGTCGCCGAGAAAGCTGTCGACACTCTGCCGATAGGCAATGGGGCCGATTGCCCCGCACATCCCCCATTCGCAGACCAAACGGGTGGCGATTTCCGTGGCCACGACGATATCATTGCTCGCCCCGGTGGTCAGGCGGTTGAAAACTAGTGATTCCGCAGCTCGGCCGCCCATCAGGGTGGTAATCCGGTTGTGCAGATATTCGCGGGAATAGGTGTAGCGATCATCCAAGGGCAGTTGCTGAGTCAGGCCCATGGCCCGGCCCCGGGGAATGATTGTGATTTTGTGGAGCGGATCGGTCTCCTTAAGCAGCAAGGCGACAATGGCATGACCTGCCTCGTGGTAGGCGGTTACCCGGCGATCCTGTTCGCTGACCACGATGCTCTTGCGTTCCAGCCCCATGACGATTTTGTCCTTGGCCTCTTCGAAATCATCCGTATCCACGGACTCCTTGTTCTTGCGGGCCGCCATCAGGGCGGCTTCGTTGACCAGGTTGGCGATCTCGGCACCGCTGAACCCTGGGATAGATCGGGCGATGGAAACCAGGTCGAGGGTTACGGCAGTGATGATCTTTTTGGCGTGCACCTCCAGAATCTTGAGCCGTCCTTTGACGTCGGGCAGGGAAAGGGTGATCTGGCGGTCGAAGCGACCGGGCCGCAGCAGAGCCGGATCGAGGATGTCAGGCCGGTTGGTGGCCGCAATCATAATGACCGTCTCCTCGGAACTGAAGCCGTCCATCTCCACCAACAGGGCATTCAAGGTCTGTTCGCGTTCGTCGCTGGAGCCGCTTCCCTGACCGCCGGAGCGCCGCCCACCGACCGCGTCGATCTCGTCAATAAAAATGAGGCAGGGGGCACTCTTTTTGGCTTCTGCGAACAGCTCCCGTACCCGCGAAGCCCCTACCCCGGCGAAGATCTCGACAAAATCCGATCCTCCCATGGAGAAGAAGGCCACCGAGGCCTCGCCGGCAATGGCTTTGGCCAGCAAGGTCTTGCCGGTGCCGGGCGCTCCGGTGAGCAGAACCCCCTTGGGGATGCGGCCGCCCAATCGACTATACTTGGCGGGATTTTTCAGAAACTCCACCACTTCCTGAAGTTCTTCCTGGGCCTCGGTGATTCCGGCCACATCATGAAAGGTTACCCGTTCGCTTTTGATTGGGGTGAAACGGGTCGGCCGACTTGCCCCGGTCTCGCTCTTGAACGATTTTTTACTGAAAATCAGCCAGCCACCAAAAAACAGCACCATGGGCAGCACGTTTTTGAGCCAATCGCCAGTCCCGCTGGTCACCCCTGCCTCGCCGCTGATCACCACCTCTTTTTCCAGCAAGAGAGGTAATAGGGTCGGTAAATCAGGGGCAAAGGTGCCAAAAGAACGCCCGGAGGTGTCCTCGCCGTTCAGGACGTTACCCCGAAAATGGACCCGAGCAATATTGCCCTGCTTGAGGTCGCTGAGGAATTGAGTATACGAACTTTGCGGCGGGGTGGTCTCCCGCAGATAAACGTTGTAGCCAAAGACCAGAATAGCGGTCAGGGTCAGGAGCAATAAACCGAGTTGGGTCGGATTTTTCATGACCATCTCCCGTTGTGCAGGGCGGGCTCACTAACGATGCGAGCCTGGCGGTACTGCTCCTCAGGTGCTCCTAGTACACCAGTGATCAAGGCCTTGAAGATGGCCCAATGATCCGGCAGGAGCGAGGCGTTGTTACGGAAGCAGAATTCATTGAGGTAGAGCTGGAGGTGCTTGACGGTGACCCCGCCCCGGTGCACGTTATGGAGGCAGGCCTCAAAAATCCGGCTCAATTCGTTCATTCGTGACGACTCTTCCGGCTGCAACCGGACGACATAATAGCCACTGGAAGTTGCCTGCAGTTGCGATACAAGCTGTTCGTTGCCGGTGAGCAGGGTACTGCTTTCCTCCACCGCCTCAAGGAGGAAAAGTCCCAGAGTCTTCGCATCCAACTCAACGATGTGGCGCATACGCATACGGCCTGAGATGCCGGGTGCGAGCAAAATCTCAGCCGCAGTCAGCACCAGAGCACGTTCCTTTCTCTCGTATGCCGGTGCTACCAGACCGCAGCCGATTTCGACCACTCCCCGGCAACGGTTGGCATTAACCCGTCCCATGGCGAGACGCAATTTTTGTAGCCAGGTCCAGGCGGTCTCGTAGCAGGAGATATCGAGCAACCGCTGCAGTTCCTTGGCACTGACATCAAAGGCAGAGGCGCTGAACCACCAGATAGCCAGCAGCCAATCCTTGATAGGCTTCTTGGCTCCGTGCATTAGGGTCCCTGTGGTCAGGGAACTGCGATTGCCGCAGTGGGGACAGACGAGATACCGCCGGGGCGTAAAGTGTGGATGCCGGGTCCGGCAGATGGGACAGACAAACCCCTGCGGCCAGCGGAGGGGAAAGAGCAAACCAATACAGTCATCTTCCGTAGGGAAGAGACGGTGAAAGGTTTGCAAGGCTTTGATCTGATTTTCGGTGGTGTTCTGTTCCATGCGTCGTGTCCCATCCTCGAGGGATGAACTTATCCCCTTGGCTACGGACATTTGCACGGGAGGTGCCACACACTCCACTATTTATGCAAAAAGGGATTTGTTTTAGATATCTAGCTGGTATT
>CAITZN010000090.1 GCA_903896915.1 uncultured bacterium | reverse complement strand
GGATGAGCACCCCACCCATGGTCGGCACCCCTTGTTTGGAAAAGTGGGTCTCCGGACCATCATCCCTGATCACCTGACCAATTTGTCTTTTTTGCAGCCAGGCTATGAACTTTGGCCCGATGATCACCAGAATCAGAAACGCGGTCACCGCACTGCCGATCGAGCGGAAGGTGATGTAACGGAAGACATTGAGCCAGCTCAATTCCGTATGAAATGGATACAAAAAATTATAAAACATATTCCGTCACACGCTCAGATTATCTTTTGTAAACGCAGTTCAAGTTCTTCGATGAATCGTTCCATGCGCATTCCCCGTGATCCCTTCACCAGCAACCAATCACCGCTGTGCAACACACTGTCCGTCATCATCTGACAGAGCCATGCAGCGATTGCCATCGGGTCGGGAAACACCTTTACATCGGCTTGTTGCATCCCGGCATCCACAGCAGCCTGGGCCAGAATTGCCGCCTGGGTTCCAGTGACCGCCAAGCGGTCATAGCCAAGAGCCGCGACCAGCGTGCCGATCTCGCGATGCAAGGCATCCGACGCTGACCCGAGTTCAAGCATATCGCCTAAAACGGCGACGTGCTTGCAATCCCGGCCAAAGGCGGCCACGGCCCGCAACCCGGCTGCCATAGAGGCAGGATTGGCATTGTAGGCATCGTTGACCAACCGCAACCCACCCGGTAATGCAGAAACAACTAGTCGTTTGTCAACGGCTATATACCCCTGCAACCCCTTGACAATAGTGTCCGGATCGATTCCTGCGGCATGAGCGATGGCGGCCGCAGCCGTACAATTGGAGACATTGTGGCTGCCGTAAACCGGCACAGTGATGCGGGCACGCCACGGACCGATATGCAGGGTGAAGCGCATGCCTTGCTCACCCAAGTTTCTTTGCCGGGTAGCCCAAATCTGCGGATGGTGCCGGCGCCCGACAGCGTTCACTGCAAAACCGATCTGCTCGCCGCCTGATTGCTGCGCCTGCGCCCGCACATGGGGATCGTCGCAGTTGACAACCCGCACGGCCTCGGGCCGCATACCTGCAAACAGCTCACCCTTGGCAGCCGCTACGCCTTCAATGCTGCCAAGTCCCAGCAAATGCGCGGGATGGACATTGTTGATACAACCGATATCAGGGTCAGCAATGGCGGTCAGCCGGGCAATTTCTCCCGGGATGTTCATTCCCATCTCGAGAATGGCCAACCGATGACCTGCTTCAAGCGGCAGAAGGGAAAGAGGAAGGCCCACCAGATTGTTAAAATTCCCTTTGGTCTTTAAAAGCGGATCGATCCCGGTACAGGTTGTTGCAAGCAAGGCCTGAGCGAAGATACCGGCGGTCATCTCCTTGACAGTGGTTTTTCCTGAGCTCCCGGTGATGGCCGCCACTTTGATCTTTGGCGCCAAAAGACGACGCCGGTAGGCGGCCAGCTGCCCAAGGGCTTGCAGGGTGTCGGCAACCTGGATATACAACACCTTTGCCTCCAGCCGCTGCGGTATCCGCTCGGCGATAACTACGGCTGCGCCATTGGCGACAGCGGCGTCGATGTAGGCGTGCCCGTCGAAAGTTTCACCATTCAAAGCAACAAAAACATCACCGCACTGCAGATTGCGGGAATCGGTCGAGATCTTGTGCAACAGATCCCGCTGCCTTCCAGCAACGACCTCGCCACCGGTGGCGGTCAATAAGTGCCGCTCATTCCAGCGCACTAGTCCGTTAACAACCTCAAGACGGTCATCGAAAAATCTCTTCTCGGTACCGACAATCTGGTAATCCTCATGCCCTTTGCCTGCCACGAGCACGCTATCACCAGGGTGGGCTAGGCTGCAGGCTGCGGCAATCGCCCTCTTCCGGTCACTGATCGCCGTATAACCGTCAACCGGCTGGTCGTAGCTCAACAACTCCGGAACAGAGCAGAGCTGTTTACCGCTGACCGCAACCCCCGCAACAATGGCTTTGATGATAACATCCGGCTCTTCAGTTCTCGGATTATCAGAGGTAACAATAACAACATTGGCGTATTGCCCGGCAATCGTCCCCATCAACGGTCTTTTGCCCCTATCCCGATCGCCACCACAGCCAAAAACACAAATGAGGCGACCGGTTGTCACCTCTTGCAAAGTCTGGAGCACATTTTCTAAAGCATCCGGCGTGTGGGCGTAATCGACAAAAACCACCGGTACCGTGGCAACTCCCTCTCCCGGCAGCATTACTCTCTGGAGACGCCCAGGTACACTTGCAACTGTTGCCAACCCCTCGCAAATCTGCTCAACTGGCAGCCCTAATCCCAAACCGACCCCGGCTGCAGCCAGGACGTTCAACACATTAAAACCGCCTGTCAGCGATGAAGTAAAAGCAGCCCGCTTCTTTCTCAGATGCAGGCAACAACTAAAGCCCTCTATGGTCTGCGACAGTCCACTGACAGACACCTCGCATTGCGGCGACAGACCACAGCGAACAAGAGGAACGCCAGCAATGGACTCAGCAAGCTGCATGCCCCAATCAGTTCCTTGCTTGACAGTGTCAGCAACCACTACGGCTACGCCTTGTGGTTTGAGATGCCGCTGAAACAGAAGCTTTTTAGCCTCGAAATACTGTTCCATGGTCGGATGATAATCGAGGTGGTCACGGCTCAGATTGGTGAACAGGGCAACGTCAAAGCAGGTGCGACCCAACCGTTTCTGTTGGAGAGCATGCGAGGAAACCTCCATGATGACATGGGTTACCTGATTGTCTGCCATTGTCCTGAAAAGCCCTTGCAAAGCTACGGGATCAGGCGTAGTCAAAGGCGCATCCTGGAGAATGTGCAGACGACCATCGCATCCGTGGTAACGGTAATTGACGGTCCCAATCACTCCAGGACGATAACCAGCGGCAATCAGCATGCCCTCGATCAACCAACTGCAGGTTGTTTTACCATTGGTCCCGGTAATGCCAATCAACTGTAACTGTTTGGCAGGATGCCCATACCAGGTCGCGGCCAGCTCACTTATGGCCTCATGACTGTCACGAACCAGGATGGCTGGAACGGTGAGTTCACTTAAGCCCTCTTTCATTTCAAGGACGACCGCCAGACAGCCTCTTTGGATAGCCTCGGGAATAAAGGCATGGCCATCAGTTTTTTCTCCTTGGATGGCTACAAAAATGCTGCCGGGTATGACGTTTCTGGAATCGGAGGTGACAGCGGTAACAGCCTGCTGAAGTGTCGACGTTGAAGCCTTCACTGCTGCAAGGGGTGTTATACCTTTTATGATTTCAGCAAAAGTAATCATAGCCGTTACTCGATTATTTGGAATCCAGTGTCAAAATGCATTCCTCCACTCCTGCCAGCGGTTGGCCGGGAAGTGGGTATTGGGCGACGATCCTGCCACTGCCGCTGATCCGAACCTTCATCTTGTACGGTTTAAGCTGTTGCAACCCCTTGCGTAGACTCATCCCCTTAACCAGCGGCATGAGGGCTACCTGTTCCTTCGCCTTGCCCGGAGCCTCATGAAAATTCAGCTGCTTACTGATAAAAAACTGCCGCAGATTTTCCGAATTTCGTTTTGGTGGCTTTTCCGGTGTTACTTCGAGCGGCGGTTCTTTGACAAACCGTGCCAGCAAGTCCTTGCCCAACCCTTCCAATGCGGTCTTTTTGAGGCTCTTTTCGGACGGCATCGGATTGAGATGATCTTGCTCAATAGCCATCAGCAAAAGAAATTTTGGTTGCTTGGCTGGTGCCAATCCAACAAAAAGCTCCTGAATGGAATACTTCGAAAAAGCATTCTCTTTCAGCAACTTGAGCCGATCCGCCGTAAAAACAATGACATTTTCTTGTTCCATCACCCATTTGGCAAACAACTCTCGCCGAATCTTTACACTGAGTGCCGGATCAAGAACATGGCTTTTATTAGTAGCCTCATTACTGCGGCAATACCGCTTGGCCGTTGCATGATCGTAAATAGAATCGACCACATAGGGTGTGATGCGCCATCCACCGTTGACCAAACTCGCCAACGTCACACCAACCTGCACTCCGGTCACCGAAGGGGCCGCCCCTGGTTGTTCCGGGTCATTTGGCCCGGACTCCCAATTGCCAAAAACTGAACCATAGAGTTGAATCTGATTTTCAAAGGTGTCGAGCATCCCGCTGGTGAAACCATAATCAGGCGCCGCCACTGTTTCAGGGAGCAACCCCGTGCCATTAACCCCCTCTCGCTCAATAGCCGCTGCTCGGGCAAGGATGGGACGGATCAGTTCTTTATCGAGCACATGGTTATAAATCCGGTTTACCCTATTACTCTCGTTTGCCTTCCAAAAATAATTAGGGTTAAAGGAAGGTTGATTCACCAAGGCCAGAATACGACCGCTCCCCGGTTCAATCACCAACCCCATTCCTCGCTCCGCCCCTTGCGCTGCCAGATACTCGCGGAAACGATTCTCCAATTGCTTCTGAACATCAAGATCCAGAGTGAGAATGATATCCGTGGAAGCGCCTCCCAGGCTCTCCTTCCCTTGAAAATCAATATCCAGTATATTGTTTTGCCTGAAGGTCCCTCCCTGCAAAACCGTATTGTATTTCCCTTCAACTCCGGCTAATCCGACACCGTCCCCCATGAATCCAAGGACATGCGACGCAGCGGTGTGACCCGGATAGAATCTTGGTTCCACTGCCTTGCAATATACACCTTTGAGTTGCAGCGCGTTGACCTGCGCCGACTGCTTTTCATCTAGATTTCCAGCAAGTTCCAGATAACGAGGTGAACTTTTCAACCGCTTCTCAATACTTTCCGGCTTTTCACTAGTGTACGGGGCCAATGCTTCAGCGACCTTGCGTTGATCGCTCACTTCCTCCGGATTAACAGACAGAGAAAACAATCGATACGTTATCGCCAGTTCGTTGAACTTCCGGTCGTAAACCGTGCCCCTTAAAACAATTTCAGCGGGCGTTTTGCCCGCTGAAAGAGGTGAAATTTTGCCGACAGCAGACTGAATAATCCTGCCGATATCCTGGAGGGAGGGGGGGCATCTATACAGAACCACGCCAGCCGCTGTCAGCAAAATAACAAGGAGTAAAAAGGAGTAATACCATCGCTTTTTATTTTTTTTCGACTTTAGAGTTATTGCCATCACACAGCTACATCCGATGCACCTGCCCTTTTTCAGGTTCAAACAGATGCAATTTTACCCCGGCATGCGATACAATCTTTGTTTTTGACGCCAACTGTGCCCGAGTGGCCAACAACCGCATGTTTTCATTACCAACAACAGCGTTCTTACTCTGCAGTTGCATAACGCTGGCTTTTGTCTTCACAATGTGTCCATGGAAAAATTGGGTTATCGCCAACCCCATGATCAAGGCAATAGCAACCATGATTGCCATACCCTTCTGTGTCTCTGAAGATATTGATATTTTGGACAGGAACATTTTTCGTCGTCCCGCCTTTAGGGATGCCTGCTGCAGCCTATAACTTCTTATGTTGACATTTGACGCCATGCCCTGTGCTCCCTTTTCTTGTTTATACACTTTGGCAACCGTCTTCAGTTGAGAATCAAACCCTCATCGCAACCCGAAGCTTTGCACTTCTAGACCGTGGATTCTGCTGCATTTCCGCTGGCGTAGGTTTAATCGGCCGTTTGGTCAACACCGCATACGCCGGATTCTGCTGAAAGGCTTGCTTCACCATTCGATCCTCGAGGGAATGAAAAGTAATGATGCAAACCCTGGCTCCTTTTGCCAAAACTTCCGGAACTGCGGCCAACAGCTTCGTCAGATTATCCAACTCCCCGTTCACGGCAATCCGCAAGGCCTGAAAAACCTTAGTTGCAACATGCACTTTCGGCGGATGATATTTTCTGGGAACCGCGGCAGCGACTATAGCCGCCAGCCTGCCAGTGGTTGCAATCGGCTCCTCAAGCCTGGCTTCAACCAAAAAGCGAGCGATCCTCCTCGCCTGTCGTTCCTCGCCGTAATGATATAAAACGTCGGCCAACTGCTCCTCGGACAACTGAGCAACCAGCGTAGCGGCAGTCACCGGGTTCCGTCGATCCATACGCATATCAAGGTCACTATCTGCCCTGAAACTGAACCCTCGCTCCGCCTGATCAAGCTGCATTGAGGAGACCCCGAGATCAGCGACCAGCCCGTCAATACTCGCCACACCCATATGCTCGAGTTCCGGCAGAAGGTCCGCATACGAGGCCCGCACTACCTGCAGCCGATCGGAATATCCAGATAACCGCGCGCTTGCCTTGGCAGCGGCATCCTCATCCCATTCAAAACCAATCACCCGGCCCGTCGGGGCCGTTTTTTCCAGGAGTGCCTGAGTATGTCCGCCCAACCCCAGAGTTCCGTCAACATACAGGCCATCACTCTTCGGTTGCAGCCATTCGAGCACTTCGCTCTCCAGCACCGGTATATGGATGACCGAAGGGGTCAGCGGCATACGACTCCCAATGAACTACAAAATTCCCAAAGCGGAGAGGCCGACGCTGAACTCCTCAAATGATTCGCGGGTATGCCTGGTCTCTTGTTCCCATGCATTTTTATCCCAAATCTCAAAGTGTTGCAGCATGCCAACCAGGACCACTTCCTTATCGATAGCAAAGCTTGCCCGCAGCGTCGGCGGCAACAGGATGCGCCCCTGCTTGTCCACAGGACACTCGCTTACCCCAGCGATGAGATAGCGAACAAATTTGCTGAAATTCGGCTGCATTCGGCCCTGGTCAAGCAGTTTTTCTTCCATTGCCTCCCACTCGAGGACCGGATAGGCGCGGAGGCACTGCTGCCAGTTGGTAACGATCAGCATCTCAGAAGCGTACTGCTCCCTGAGCACATCGCGAAACCGTGCCGGGATATTCAGACGCCCTTTCGGGTCAAGACTATGTTCCGAGTGACTCCGAAATCGTTGCACCCTGCTCCTTTCCCCTTCGCCCTGACCGAACCCCGGCCCAGCGCTCCATTATCAACCCCTTTAAACCACTTTCCACCACTCTATGTCTCATTAGTATACGAACCAGACCAGAGAGTCAAGAAAAAATACAGCAGAATAACGGGATGACGGAGCGATTGCAGCACCCTGACAATTAAACGATTGTGAACAGAGTTGCGGCCATATAGCGACTGGAATACCGCTCGAGGAAAGACCGACGCTCCCTGCAACCAGAGCACCTCTCATGACCGACCAAGGACCAGCTGCAGTGCAAGGGATTTCGCAGGGCCGAGGCGACCGATATTTAATCCGGAAAGGGGGAAAACATGCGTGCGGTATAAGTCTGGAGCAAAAGCGAAGCGAAGGTTCTTCCGAAGAGCGGAGGGAGAGGGAAATAATTCAGATTTTCTTTACAGATTCATCAAACAAACCAGGCTGCTGCAGGGGATTAAGACGGAGCGGCAAATGAAAATGCTCATAGGCGGCGGCGGTGGCGACACGTCCCCGGGGTGTACGGATCAAAAAACCGGACTGGATGAGAAACGGTTCATACACATCTTCCAAGGTGTTTTTTTCCTCACACACTGCTGTCGACAAGGTCTCGATACCAATGGGTCCCCCCTGGAACTTCTCGATCAGGGTCAGCAGAATCCTCCGGTCCATCTCATCCAGACCAAGCCGGTCAACCCTGAGCATGGTCAGGGCTTCATCGGCCACGTCCCGGGAGATGCCGGCATGTCCGCCCACTTCAGAGTAATCGCGAACCCTCCGTAGCAACCGGTTGGCAATACGTGGGGTACCTCTTGACCGCCGGCCCAGTTCCATGGCCCCATCGGTGTCGATCTCGATATTAAACAGCCGGGCCGACCGTTGCACAATCGTGACCAACTCTTCCGGGCTGTAATAGTCGAGCCGCAGGATGACTCCAAAACGGTCGCGCAACGGCGGCGTCAACAACCCTGTCCTGGTAGTGGCGCCGATCAGGGTAAATCGCGGCAGATCCATCTTCACCGACCGTGCTCCGGGCCCCTGGCCGATGACCAGGTCGAGTTGAAAATCCTCCATGGCCGGATAGAGAATCTCCTCGACCACATGATTGAGCCGGTGAATCTCGTCAATGAACAGGACGTCGCCAGCCTGCAGGCTGGTGAGAATAGCTGCCAGAT
>CAITZN010000089.1 GCA_903896915.1 uncultured bacterium | reverse complement strand
GTAAATTACTCAATAACAAATGTGGCGAAATCCCCTCTACGCAGGTGTGACCTGATAAAATTAGGCAGCCCCTCTTCCTCTGCAGATGGATATCTTGTGAAAGAGGAACAAGCGATTTGTCCAGCTAAAATTCAAGGCCATGTTGAAAAATGACTATAGTCATCAGGCAATCTTATGAAATAAGGTTTCACGGCACACGATGCATCGATCTCTCGAAATCAATCTTCTATCTAAATGGTGTTAATAAAGAGCAGAAATGTCAAACCTTCTTTCCTCAATGAAGATGACTCAGCTTGGATTATGCTGACGACCTCATTCATTCCTGTTCAGTATTTTGGATAAAATATGGAGTTTGCGCGAAATAAAAGGAATTGATTGATGCCATCTACCTATCCTATGAACGAGGGTGCGTGCACGGTGCGAGAAGGAGAAATGCGCCTGAGAGTAAGGTCGAAGATTAAGGCAAGCATCGCTTGCACTTTGCGTGAAAGATTAAGAGGCTCTGGAGTTGTTGGGCACGTTGTACTTTTAACGAGGTTTTTGCCGACTGTGGCTTTGGCAACACTTAATGACGAATGATAACTAGAAACCAACAATAGGAATAAACATGATCGAAGTGAAGGCGTTGTTTCTCCTGAAGGCGAATGTTGATACTCCGCAAGTAATTGACGGGCCGCTGGGGAAGAGATGGTTTATTCCTGTTGCAGGTGGCTTGTTCAGTGGAGAGCGGCTTTCGGGGGTGGTTCAGACGGGCGGGTCGGACTTCCAACTTATTCGCCAGGACGGGGTGGCGGAACTAGATGTTCGCGTTACTCTGAGAACGGATGACGGGGTCACTATTCAGTTGAAAGGCCACGGCATACGACACACGTCGCCGCAAGTGTTGGAGCGAATCATGTCGGGGGAGGATGTTGATGCCTCGGAATACTACTTCCGCGAAGCGCTGTTTTTTGAGGCACCTATAGGTAGGTATGAATGGCTGAATCGGATCATAGCTATAGCCAAGGGAGGCAGGATGAAATCCGAGGTCTTCATTGATGCCTATGAGGTGCTTTAGTCAGTGCAGTTCAAATCAGGATACTCAACTTTTTCCAGTTCAAAGTGCTTTTGCTTTGATCCGATCCGACACCCTATGTAAGATGCCGTAAATAGGATAGTTTTGATGAGCATCCTGGCTTAGTGCACTAGTACCAGCAATACCAGTGTTTAAAGCATGAAAATAGGTATCGCAAATTAAAAGCCCTTCGAGAGAACCCTCTCTCATTTTAAAAGAACCTCGCAAAGAGCAGCGCTTCTTCCCGGCGTAGCCCCCCTCATTCTTCTCCAAAATCCCTTTAAACGCTTTTGTTCAACCATCTGTTTTTTCATAATTTTACGGTCGATATATATAGATCACAAGCATCTTGCTGATTGTTCATCAATCCTGGCACGCTTCACGCAATGACATTACAAACGCCTCAGTGTCCTGTGCGGTAAATCGATCATGCAGTATCTGGGCTGGCACAACCGATCTAGGCCACATTCAAAATTAGAAAAAAAACATCTGATGAAGCTTACACCGTGATGCTGCCGACGGATATCTTGCCCCCAAAGATATCGATATCGCGCTTGAGGATAGGTCTGCACCAGAAAAGGAACGTTTACTTTACTCCTCTGGTCAGTCGAGTATTGAAACCACGCCGGGTGACCTCATGCAGGCACCTGAGCAATCGGCTGAGTTTTCTCAGGCCACCATCCTCCCCGGAATATGGATAGGTTCGCTGATTGTCAATCTGGCCGTTGCCTGGCATAACGGCAAACTTGACATCACCTCAGAACACCACCCCATGGGTAACGAGGCTACATGCATCAAGGAGAAACGAAATAATGTCTCTTAAACAAAACGCAGTTCGCAAAAATATCTGGGTAGCATGGATTCTGCTATCATCGGGATTAATACTCACATCAATTGCTGCTATTAAAACCAAAATAGATGTGGAAGCTGATGCGGACAGGGCCTTCAAGTCAGTGTGTACTGAAATCCAGCTCAGGATATCTGCCCGAATGGATGACCATGCCCAGATATTGAGAAGCGCCGCCGCATTCTTTGATGCTTCGGATAACGTTACAAGGAAGGCTTGGAAGAGTTACACCACAGAGCAAAAGGTCGATCAATATCTCCCCGGTATACAGGGCATTGGCTTCTCGCTGGTGATTCCCCGCGAACGGCTACCTCAACATATCCAGGAAATCCGTAGGCAGGGTTTTGCAGATTACCAAGTGAGGCCGGAAGGTGATAGGGCAATCTATACCTCCATTGTTTATCTCGAACCGTTTTCAGGTCGGAACCTTCGCGCATTCGGCTATGACATGTTCTCAGAACCTGTGCGCCAGGCGGCAATGGAACAGGCGCGAGATGCTGATGCGGCGGTCCTCTCCGGAAAAGTGACCCTGGTGCAGGAGTCAAACAAAGGCGTCCAAGCTGGAGCATTGATGTATGTGCCAGTTTACAAGAAAGGAACCACTGTCGAGACCCTGGAGCAACGCAGGGCTGCACTCTATGGATGGGTTTACAGTCCCTACCGAATGACAGATCTTATGGGCGGTATTTTAAGACGAG
>CAITZN010000088.1 GCA_903896915.1 uncultured bacterium | reverse complement strand
GGTCCGGATATATTTGCCATCCTCCAGGAACCCTCGATATTCTTCCCAGACCGTCAGTCCGTCCCCGTTATGACGATCCCCCGGGGGTTCGGTGTCTTCATCGCTGTCGATGGGCTTGCCCCATACGTCGTTATCCTTTTCCCAGGCATCGGCAATGGTATTGCCGTCGGAGTCGTAGGGGATGCTCACTTCAGTGAGTTCCGGCTCGTTCTCAAGGTGGGCAGCCACCACCGTATCCTCACCATCAATGCGTGCCAGCACAGACAGTCTGCCGATTGCGGCTCCGTCAAAACTGCTCACGGTGATGCTTGCCGACTTGAGACCCTTGGCCGTCTTCGCTTTCTGGCCATCGGCTGCGACCTCTACCAGCTTCGGATTGTTGAATGCGATGATCTTCAAATCCGGCTCGGTATTCGTCGACGGACTGTTCATACAGGAACCAGGATAGCGCGAGGTATCGAGCAGCTCGATCTCGAACTGCGCGGTTTTCTCCTTGGCCTTTTCGCCTCCGGGAGTCCGAAGTTCGACTTCAAAGGTGATTGAGTTTCCGGGAGTGTTCGGCCCCTTGGCGGTGGCCTCTGGTAGCCATTTTTTATAGTCCCCTTTGGGGGTCAGCACAGCCTCCAGCATTTCGGGCATTCCGGATTGAACCTGATAACTCACGTTGAGATTGCCGGTACCGACAGGGCCCTTTTCTCCTTTAAAGGTGAATTGATAATTTGCCTGGCCGCCGGATGTAATCTGCTTAGATTTCGGGTTAAACGTGAAGTCTAGCCCTTTAGTGAAATTTTCATTAGATTCGGCCAACCCTAACGGCATGGGGGTGGTGGAGGTGGCAAAAGAGAGGGTCGTGTCAGCGACCCCATCCGCCCCCCCGTCAGTCACCTGTGCACCATTCCTGCTCGCCTTGACCCCGCCTTGTTTGACAAAATTGTTGATAGTAATGTGGCCGGTGCCTTCCTTAGTGTAGAGGTAGACACCACCCATGGGTGTGGCTGATGTGGGGCGGCTCACGCTATAAGACCACGATCTGGACTCAATAGGATCTTTCCACGTACCGCCGCCAGAGACCTTGATGCTGTTCCGACTTTCTATCAACTCCAACTCCAGGCGCTCTCCCTCGGAAGATATGATGCGGTAGGTCGCACGCTCGCTGAGGGTGGCGATAATTTGGTCTTTGAGACTGAAATCCTTTTCTTTTATTGCAGCATTGGCTGTGCAGGTAGCATTGATGGTGAGCGTGACCAAGTCTTTATCATCGTTTCCTTTGCCGTACGCTGGTGCGCCAAAGGCGAAAGATACCCCAAAAAGCACGGCTGCAAATATATTCGCTATTCTCATGTCCGCTTCCTCCAACTGGTGGGGCGGGGGCCATTCCTCTCGCCCCCCTTCGAGTTACTGCCAGTCCCTGTGTTCTCAAAAAATCCGGTAGTTACATGCTGCACATCATTGCAGGGTAGGAATAGGATATGAACTTCCTTTTGGCAACTAAAAGGTTTTTCGCAACCGAGTTGGTCATCATCTGGGGGAGTATGTCGGCGTGGTGGGCCTGCAATAACACCTCTCACTGGCCAGTTTTTCATGCACCTGTTGACAAAAAGTGTTTTCCTGCCCTAATATCAGAATATTATAAGGAATATGCCCGGCAGAAGAGATGCCTGGTCACTATCCATGCAGTCAAAAAAAAAGGAGAGCTCATGCAACATCGTCTTGTGACTGTTTTGTTTCTGCTTTTGTG
>CAITZN010000087.1 GCA_903896915.1 uncultured bacterium | reverse complement strand
ATCATCGAGAAGAAAGCAGTCATTGAGACGGGGACACACGCCTAGAAACCGCAAAATGAAAACGTTTGCAGATAGGCTTAGCGTAGATTTCAAGACAAGGTGTTGACCGGCTGGCACTTATAAACACAATGGGGCACGATGGTTATGACGTTGACCTACTCAATTGGTTAACCAAATTTACACTCATTATTAATCTGTTTTAAAAGAAATATTATTGACATACAGCACCAAATATAATATTGGTTGAACCAATTTTTAATTAGGACTCAGGAGGCAACCATGCCAACAGTTGAACCCAGTGAAGAAAAGAAATACGCCTACACAGCCATCATCGAACGGATTCGTGACCTGATCCGTAACGGTGAACTGACGCCCGGTGATCGACTGCCGCCGGAACGTAAACTGGCGGAGGCCTTAGGTGTTTCACGCAACAGCCTCCGGCAAGCCTTCCAGGCCCTGGCGGAGCGGAAGATCATCGAAAGCAGGCAGGGCGATGGCACCTATCTGCTGGCCTCGCACGAGGCTTTTTCCCAAAGCGAAGCTCTCTTTGATTCCATCAATGCGCAGAGCGGCTTTATCCGGGACATCCTCGAGTTTCGGCACCTGATGGAGCCGCAGATCGCCGCCCTGGCAGCGAGCAGAATCGAACCGGCAGGCCTTGACCGTTTGAAGATCCTTGTCTGCGATCAGCAACGCGCCCTGATGGCCGGTAGGGAGGATGACACCTTTGACAGTGAATTTCACCGCCAACTGGCCCAATGTTCCGGGAATCGGGTAATCAGCCAGATGATGACCACCATTGCCTCGATCATCAACGAGACACGATCAACCTGGCTGCAAAGTGATGAGCGGCGCAATGCCTCGGTGGAAGGACATCTGCGCATCATCGATGCCCTGGAGTTGGGAGATGCGGACGCGGCCTTCACGGCAATGAAAAAACATATCGCCGAGATCGAAGACCATATTTTTGGCGAACAGCAAGGATAAAAATTCTTAATAAATTCCGTCGTTCCCGCTCGAAGTGAATCGAGGCGGGGCAAACGGAACTAAACGGAGCACGTTATGTCTCTTGAAATTGCAATAATGTATTTGGCTGTGGGCTTGATTGCCGGGTTGCTTGCCGGACTGCTTGGAGTGGGCGGCGGCCTGGTGATTGTCCCGATGCTGGTCTTCTGTTTCGTCAGACAGGATATTCAACCTGACGTAATCATGCACCTGGCGCTCGGCACCTCTCTGGCCAGCATCATTTTCACCTCAATCTCCAGCTTCATGTCGCACCACCGACGTGGCGCGGTTGATTGGACCATCGTTAAACGGATTGTACCCGGCATCCTGATTGGTACTTTCCTGGGCACCTTTGTCGCCTCGAGGCTTTCAACCGGTTTTCTCAAAGGGTTCTTCTGTGTATTTCTCTACACTGTCGCCACCCAAATGATTATCAACAAAAAACCGAAAGCCTCGAGGGAACTGCCTGGTAATGCCGGCATGTTCGGAGTGGGGTCAACCATAGGAGTAGCTTCGGCCCTGGTCGGCATCGGCGGCGGTTCGCTCTCAGTGCCTTTCATGATCTGGTGTAATGTAGCTGCGCATCGGGCCATCGGCACCTCTGCGGCCATTGGTTTCCCGATCGCCATTGCCGGGGCGCTGGGCTATGTGGTCAACAACCTGCATGCCGCCAATCTGCCACCCTACAGTATCGGCTATGTTTATCTGCCCGCGCTGTTGTTCATTGTCTGTTTCAGCGTTTTGACCGCCCCCCTTGGTGCCAAATTGGCGCACGCCCTGCCGGTCGACAAATTGAAAAGAATTTTCGCCCTCTTCCTCTATGCAGTGGCCACCAAGATGGCCTGGAGCCTGATTGGCTGACTGTTTTTTTTGCATCACATTATTGTGTTCACACAAGAATTATTGTGCTATCAATAATTACATATACGGTTGTCATTCTTATTCATTATGGTTTTGTAGAGCACCAACCGTAACAGCTGGTGAACAATCAATTACAAGTAACCTCCGATGACCAACGAGAATTCCTTTGTTGCAGTACTAAAAAAACATATCGAATCAGAACAACTTTCGCTGCCGATCTTCGACTCTGTTTCCCTGCGGATTCAGATGGAACTGATCAAGAAAAATCCTGACTTCCGTGCTGTCGAGAAACTGATCATCGCAGATCAATCACTTTCCAGCAATCTGCTCAAGATTGCCAATTCTGTGCGATACAGAGGCTTGGTCGAGACCTCTACTGTGAAAGCAGCCATCACCCGGCTTGGCATGACGGAGATCGCCAGAATCATCTCCATGGATATCAACAAAAAGATATTCAGTTCACGCGACCCCCAGCTGAATGCTATCATGAAGAAATTATGGCAGCATTCGATGGGGTGCGCTTTTGCTGCTGGAATGCTTTCCCATCGTCTCGATTTTGGGGTCATGCAGAACGAAGCCTTCTTCGCCGGTCTTTTTCATGATATCGGCAAGTTATTGATTCTGAAAGTAATCGCCCAAAAGAAACAAAAAGATCCATCCATTGCCGTTCCCGACCAACTCCTTTTAAGTGCTATGGAGATACTGCACACGGAACATGGGTATCTGTTGATGCAACAAATCAATATGCCCCAGATGTTCGCAGTTATTACCCGTGATCACCACTTACAAGAATTCGACCGGACCAACTACCTGCTCATATTGGTGAAGATGGCTAATCATATCTGCCATCAAATGGGAATTGGGCTGGCGCACGATACTACCATCGCACTTCTGGAAACCGAAGAAGCTGTGTTATTGAATCTTGGCCAATCCGACCTGGAAGAGGCGGTTAATTTCCTGAAAAGCACTTCCGGCCTTACTGGATAACCAGAGCCTTTTCGGGCCCCAAAACCAGTTACCCCCCCTCAACCAAGCCCTTCTTCGCCTTACCCCAGGGACTGCTCCCTCCCCGTCTCTTCAACATTATCATTGACATTTACAGAATGATTTCCCATTCTTTCATTACATCATTAGAATTCACACTAAATCCGTTGCATCCTAACCATCTCGAAGCTTTATGAGTGGGAAACACAGATTGACTTTTTCAAAGGTTCGCCCTGCTGTGCCTTCCTGCAAGCAATTTTCCCAGTAGCATAACAGCCACATCCAGAGCTCGACGCAGAGGATCTTCTATGCCAAAGAAAAAGGTTGTCACGCAAAAGCAGGAAACGGACCAGACCATCGAGCAGATGCAAAGCCTCGGCACACTGGTCGACGACATCCACCGCCACATTGTTTCCACGCTGGGCAATGAGGTCTACGGACACAACAAGTTCCACTATTTCAATGGCCTGGCCTACAGTATCCGCGATCGGCTTATCAGAATGTGGCTCAACACCCAGCGCGACTATTACGACAGCATGACCAAACGGGTCTACTACCTGTCACTCGAATTCCTGCCCGGCAGATTCCTGATGAACTACCTCACCAACATGCGCATGGACCAAGGCTGCCGGGAAGTCCTTGAGAAACAGGGCCTCGCGCTCGAGGATCTGGAAGAGGTTGAATGGGATGCAGGACTCGGCAATGGCGGCCTCGGACGGCTCGCCTCATGCTATCTTGATTCCATGGCGAGCCTGAAAATTCCCGGATATGGCTATGGCATCCTCTACGACTATGGCATTTTCTATCAAAACATCGTCAATGGTTGCCAGGAAGAAAGCTGTGACAACTGGCGGAGACAAGGCAGTCCCTGGGAGATCGTCAGACGGGAACATCTTTACGAAATCAACTTGTACGGCCGCAGCGAGGCGTACCACGACGACGACGGCAATCTGCGCTACCGCTGGGTGGATACCGAAAATATCATGGCCATCCCCAACGACATCCTGATTCCCGGATATGGGGGCGACCATGTTACCAACATGCGGCTCTGGGCGGCACAATCAAGCCGTGACTTCAACCTCGGCATCTTCAATCGGGGTGACTACTCAGGGGCCATGCACGACAAAGTGATGAGCGAAAACATCACCAAGGTACTCTACCCCAGTGACAAGGAGATGGCCGGCAAAGAACTGCGCTTAAAACAGCAGTATTTTCTTGTTGCCGCGACCTTCCAGGATATCCTGCGCCGGCATCGGAAACAGCACGGCTCGATGCTCGACTTTGCCGACCACGTGGCTGTGCAACTCAACGACACTCACCCTTCCATCGCCATCGCGGAACTCATGCGAATTCTTTTGGACATAGAGGGGCTTTCCTGGGACAAAGCTTGGGACATTTGCACAAAGACCTTTGCCTACACCAACCACACCGTGCTTCCTGAGGCCCTTGAAACCTGGGCAGTCGAGCTTATCGGACGGTTATTGCCACGGCATCTTGAAATCATCTATGAAATCAACCATCGTTTTCTACAAGCAGTTGCAGCCAAATATCCAGGAGACGAAGCCCGACTGGGCAGGATGTCGATTATCCAGGAAGGACATGAACGCCGGGTGCGCATGGCTCATCTCGCCATTGTCGGGAGCCATTCCGTCAATGGGGTAGCGGCCCTCCATTCCGACATCCTCAAAGCAAGCCTGTTTGCCGACTTCCATCATTTTTACCCCGGAAAGCTCAGGAACATCACCAACGGGGTGACGCCTCGCCGTTGGCTCCTGCAGGCCAATCCAGCGCTCTCGAAGCTGATCACCGAGGCTATCGGGCCGGAATGGATCTGCGATCTAGACCGGCTCAAAGGACTTATTCCCCTGGCCGAGGACCCGCTGTTCCGCCAGAAGTTTGCCGAAGCCAAGATGGAGAACAAGAAACGCCTGGCCCGTTACGTGCTACGCAGAATAGGCATGGGGATCAACCCGCGGACCCTGTTCGACTGCCAGTTCAAACGGATGCATGAGTACAAGCGGCAGCTCTTAAATATTTTGCATGTCATCACGCGCTACAACCGCATCAAGGACAACCCTGACGGTGCCTTCACGTCGCGTACCGTGATGATCGGCGGCAAGGCCGCTCCGGCCTATTTCCAGGCAAAACTCATCATCAGACTCTTCAACGCGGTGGCTGAAGTCGTCAACAATGATCCGGATGTACGGGGCCGCCTACGGCTGCTTTTCCTGCCCAATTATTGCATATCGCAGGCAGAAAAAGTCATTCCAGCGGCTGACCTCTCCGAGCAGATATCCACAGCCGGCATGGAGGCTTCCGGTACTGGCAACATGAAATTTTCCCTTAACGGGGCACTCACTATCGGCACTCTCGATGGGGCTAACGTGGAAATCATGGAAGAGGTAGGCCTAGAGAATTTCTTCCTTTTCGGGCTCAAAACAGAAGAGGTCGATCATCTAAGAGCAACCGACTACAACCCTTATCAAATCTATGAGAGTGATCCGGAGCTCAAAAGGGTCATCGACCAGATTGCTACCGGCCTGTTCTCACCTGCTGAGCCGCACCTTTTTGCTCCCATAGTCGATGCACTCCTGCATCACGGAGATTACTTCCTGCTTCTTGCAGACTACAGGAGCTATATCGAGGCGCAGGAGAGAGTGGATGCACTCTTTGAGAACAAAGACGAATGGACACGGAAAACTATTCTCAACACCGCAAATATGGGTAAGTTTTCCAGTGATCGGGCGGTGATGGAATACGCCAGCAAGATTTGGGGGATACAGCCGCTGGGCAAGTAGAGGGCTGTGAGATAACGGGGATTACGGAAGTGAAAAACCTTCTTTCACCACGAAAGAGCTTCTTCGTGGTGAAAGAAGAAAATGCGGTATGCCTCAGTGTTTTAAACAGGCCCTTAACTGCGTGAAGCGAAAAAACCGTCTGCCCAGTTACGGGAAGCGGCGAAGGCCTCCTTCACTGAGCCAATATCCAGGCATAACTTCTGTGTCAGGGTCTCCAGTGTTGACCAGTCAGCATCTTCCAGGCAATCGAGGAGTTCGAAGAGCGGCCGGTACTCGCTGTCGGCATCGCGTTTCAGCGCCACTTTGAGTTTGGCTTCAAGCGGCAGCATCTCCACCACGCTCTCCATGGGCATGCCCAGGATAGCGTCCATAAGGGAAAACAAGCCCACCAGGAAAAGAGTACTCGGATTGAACCCCCAATAATCGTATTCGGTAGCCAATAACTCGAAAAATTTGCCCCGCTGCAGCGAGAGCGCTGCCAGTTCCTGTGGAACCTCGTCCTTCCCAGTCATGTCGACCAGCAGCACAGCACGCAGCCAACTCTTGAGTTTGAGCCAGCCAAGCAGCATGATGGCCTGGTCGATGGATTGAATATTCTGGCGAAACCCGAACGAAGCGCTGTTGAGAAAGGAGAGTAGCCGAAAGCTGACGGAGACATCGGAGCGTATCGCAGCGGCCAGATCCTTGATGTCCACCTCTTCCTCTTCCATGAGACGGAAGAGGTTCAACCGGGCCACCTCGTTGGAACCGAGCTTGCGGTCGCGCACGACTTCAGGCTCTTTGAAAAAGCCCCCCTGAAAGAGGGAAAAACCCATATCTCGCGTTGCCTGGAACTGCTCCAGGGTTTTGAGGCCGCGAGCCAGCAACTGGGCCGGATATTTTCTAATCTGGTCCAAAGCGGCTTGATCTGGTCTGCCCGAGCTGAAATCAAAACCGATGATATCGGCCTGGCTGCAGATTTCATCGGGGAGTTGATGACCGGGGATAGCCTCAATCATGGTTTGGTAGCCTTCGCTGCGAAGTCCTTGCAGGGCGATGCCGAGCCCTTCCATACGAAAACCAGGCAACACACGAACAACCCCATAGGCAGCCGGCAGGGCCTGCGGGAGCCCGGCCAGTATGCTCAAATCGTCAAAGCCGATCATAATCTTTTTGCCGCGATTCATGGCCTCCTGCAACCCTTGATAGGTGCTGGAGCACAAACCCGCTGCACTCTCCTGTTGAGGAAAGACCTCATAGATGTTCCCCTTCATCTCGCCGCCCAACAGCTCATACCCCCAGATGCTGCGCTTGGCGTTGAGGATGGGTTGCTTGGTGAAAAAAATCGAGTGTTGCTCTCGTGCAAGCTGTTCATCGGTCATATAATCCTCACTTGTTGGGGTAAGACTCAAAAAAACAATTTTTTGCATCTAAAACGGAAGAGTGACAATGGTATCTTAGCAAAATCAAGTGTAAATCTCACAAGTATTTTTTCAAGAGTTGATATTACCTGCTCATAGATACTTTTGACATGGTCAAATACATAAACCTCCATGACCGATTTTTCCTCGTTTCCAGAAGTTGCTGGTTAAATTAAAATTCAGGGTGTATTTAATTTACTGACGACCGTCAGGTGCATTCTGATAAACGACCAAGAATTCGAACATATCGATGCAAATTTACCATTTTTCATCGTTTATTCTTTCTTAATTTTATTTGGCTGTATTTTATTCTTGAACGGTGCTTTTGGCTGCGGTAGGGTCTTGTTGCAAGTTATTTCGTTTGTTCGCATGCAAGAGCTTTAAATGAGAGTCGGGAATGCTTGATGACATCAGTTTGAAAATACTGAAAATACTGCAGGAAAAGGCTCGGATTCCCAATGTCGAGGTAGCACGCCAAGTCGAGATGGCCCCCTCGGCTGTGCTGGAACGGATTCGTAAGATGGAGCGTCAGGGCATAATCGATGGCTACGAGGTCCGGCTCAATCCCGCCCAATTTGATCGTCGCCAGATTGCCTTCATCGAGATTAAAACTCAGTCGGTTGGCGACCGTCCGGAAACCGGCAAAGCACTGGCCGATATCCCGGAGATTCAGGAAGTTCATTATGTCGCCGGCAAGGACTGCTATCTAGTCAAGCTTCGGGTCGCGGACACCGCTGAACTCGCCGCCATCATCCGTGAAAAAATCGCCAATATCAAAGAGGTCGTTTCCACCCGGACAACGACTGTACTGCAAACCTACAAGGAAACTGCGCGCATCCCTATCCGCAGTTGAACACAAACAAGGAAAAACACCATGCCGATGTCCCAAGGTTATAAAGATCGATTGTACCCCTATCTCCCTGCTATTGCCCAGCACTACGGCACCCCGTTTCATATCTACGACGAAGCAGGGATTCGCGAGACCGGGCGACAACTCAAGGAGGCCTTTGCCGATATCCCTTCCTTTCGCGAGTACTACGCGGTCAAGGCCCTGCCTAACCCCAGTATCCTCAAAATTATGCAGGATATGGGCTTCGGGTTCGACTGCAGTTCGGCCACCGAACTGATGATGGCGCGCAACTTGGGTGCGAGCGGCAAGGACATCATGTTTACCTCCAACAATACCAGCCTTGAGGATTTCCAAGCCGCCGAGGCAGAGGGTGGGTGTGTCCTTAATCTTGACGATATCACCCTCATCGACAAGGTGCCCCATATGCCGGAACTGATTTGTTTTCGTTACAATCCGGGTGCGCGTCGCACTGGTAACGACATTATCGGCAAACCGGAAGAGGCCAAGTACGGGGTCAGCCACGATCAGATTATTGAGGCCTACCGGCGAGCTCAAGCGAAAGGCGCTAAGCGTTTTGGTCTGCACACAATGCTCGCTTCCAATGAACTTCACTATACCTACATGGTGCAGACCGCAGCAATGCTGCTTGAGCTGGTGGAAACGATAAGCCAAGAATTAGATATTACTTTTGAATTTATCAACATAGGTGGTGGCCTAGGTATTCCCTACCTGCCGGAGATCGATCCGCTGAACATCAGAGCCATGGGGGCGGAAATCACCGCCCTCTTTGTCGATTTCAAGGATCGTCAAGGCTACTGCCCAGCGCTGTTGATGGAGAGCGGCCGCTTCATGACCGGTCCGCACGGGGTGCTGGTGGTCCGGGCGATTAACCGCAAGGACATCTACCGCACCTACATCGGGGTGGATGCCTGCATGTCCGCCCTGATGCGGCCTGCCCTCTACGGGGCCTATCATCATATCGACGTTTTGGGCAAGGAGGGGAGCACGCAGACCGAGACTGTGGACGTGGTCGGCTCGCTCTGTGAAAACAACGACAAGTTTGCGGTCCAGCGGACGCTGCCGAAGATAGTTGAAGGCGACCTCCTGATCATTCAGGACTCCGGTGCCCACGGTCATGCCATGGGTTTTAATTATAACGGCAAGATGCGTCCCCAGGAACTGCTACTCCGACCGGAGGGTTCCATCGCCCTCATCCGCCGCGAGGAACGACCCGAGGATTATTTTGCTACGCTGCAGTTTGAGGAAAAGGTGTTGCAGTTGTGAGGCATATAAATTGAACATTCTGTTGCTGGAACCCGCAGAGATTGTAAGCGGTAAGACTCTGCTCACTGGCAGAAGGGCCGAGCACCTGTTGAAAGTCTTGCGGGTAGCGCCGGGGGATTCCGTGCGGGTCGGGGTGATCAATGGATTGATTGGCAGTGGCCAGGTCCTTGTGATTGAAGGCGAGTCAGTCCGTTTGGCTGTGGACCTGCAGCGGAAACCGGTCTGCGATATCGAGGTAGAGCTGATTTTGGCCCTACCTCGACCGATCATGTTGCAACGAATCCTTAAACAGGCCACTGTACTCGGGGTGCGGAACTTCCATCTCATCCGCTCGCGCCGGGTGGAGAAATCCTTTTTTCATAGTCCAGTGCTGGCACCAGAGAAGATTCATTCCATTTTACTGGATGGTATGGAACAGGCCATGGACACCTATTTGCCCGAGGTGACCATCCATCACCAGTTCAAACCCTTTATCGAAGATGTGCTGCCGACCCTTTCCGGCCAAGGGTTGATCGCGCATCCGGATGGAGCCGGGACACTGGCTGGCATCCCGATTTCAGGTGAATCCAACCAACGCTTGCTCCTGGCCGTCGGGCCTGAGGGCGGCTGGAGCGACCACGAACTGCAGTGTTTTGCAGATCGCGGCTTTTACGGCTTCACCATGGGCAACCGTATCCTCCATGTCGATACCGCTGTGGTCAGTCTCCTTGCCCAGTTGCAGCTTCTTTACGACCTGCGAAAACGCTGAACTAATTTGCCGGTCAATAGAGTGAATTCAGGCAACCGCAACAGTTGAAGACCAGTCACATAGATCCCCACTCCCACCCCGATCAACACAGCCAGACCAGCAGCCTGCAAGAGAAGCGAACCACTCAGCCAAGCTCCGATAAATCTTTGCAAGCCCCAAATCACCCCGGACATGCAAGCGGTGGCAATCACGATTTTCCCAATCCCTTTCATGAGATACCCCAGAGGAAACCTGGCCAGTTTGTGATAGAGCACGATGCCAAGAAAAAGGAAGTTGAGGATCATGGCGCAGGAGGTGGACAGGGCAATACCCCGGTGCTGGAGGGTGTCGATAACCAGGGTAATGGTGATAACGTTGGCAGCTACCCCCAGAAAACTGCCGATTACCGGGTACCTGGTGTTGCCGATGGCGTAATAGACCGGGACCATGACCTTGATGGCGGAATAGGCAAAGAGGCCGATGGCATAGAAGGTGAGGGCCTGCGCGGTCTGTAGAGTATCGTTAGCCGTAAAGGCGCCGTGCTCGAAGATGAGCCGAATGATCGGTTTGGCAAGCAGCATCAGGCCGGCAGTGGCGGGTACTGCCAGAGAAAAGACCAGTATCAGCGAGGAGATGAAGGTCTGTTTGAGGCTGTCCAAATCTTTCAAGGCCGCCTGCTTGGCTAGCACAGGCATGATAGCGATCGACAGGGCTACGCCAAACACGCCGATGGGTAATTGCACCAGGCGGAAGGCATAGTTCAGCCAGGAGACCGAGCCTTCGATGCAGCCTGCTGCGAAGTTGGTATTGACGAAGATATTGATCTGGGTGGCTGACAGGCCGATAGTGGCCGGCAGCATTAAGAGCAGGATTCGCCTCAGGCCGGGATCAAAGGGGTTGCAGGCGCAGAGGAAGCGAAACCCAACCTGGCGGAGGGTGGGCAGTTGCATCAACAACTGCATGGCCCCGCCGATCAGGGTGCCCCAGGCCATGCCGGCAATAGCAGGTTGCCCCAAGCGAGGAAAGAGCCAAGCCAACGACAGGCCGCCGATGATTGAGCCTAGATTAAAGAAAGTCGACGACATGGCCGGCACAAAAAACTTACCCTTGGTGTTAAGGATGCCCATTACCACTGCGCCTAACGAAACGAACAGGAGGAAGGGAAACATGATGCGGGTGAGCTTGACGGTCAACTCGGTTTTGCCAGGGGTTGATTGGAAATCCGGGGCCAGCAGGTTGACGATGGGATCAGCAAAGTAAATACCCACCAAGGTGAAAACACTGATAACAATAGCAAAAAAGATAAGGACATTGCTGGCCAGACGCCAGGTATCTTCGGGTCCCCGCTTGGTGTTGTACTCTGAGAAAACGGTGACAAAGGCAGCGGAAAGAGCCCCTTCGGCAAAGAGATCCCGCAGCAGATTGGGAATACGGAAGGCTACCACAAAGGCGTCATAGGCAAAACCTGCACCGAAGAGCCCGGCAAAGACCTGTTCACGGATAAGACCAAGTACGCGACTGCACATAACGGCGACACTCACCGTCCCGGCGGAACGGGCTATCCGACCGGTAGAATCAGACGGTTGTATCGAGGGTTGTGTGGTCATTGATTGTTCAGGGGTTTAAGGAGGTTATCGCTTGACTTTGCAATATTAATACGAATATAACAAAGGCTGTTTTTGTGGATTTGATGGTTACCATTTGTGCCGCGAAAGAGAAAGGGCTTTTCATCGGTTTTCGGGCACGAATCGTAATCCGTTAACATTGATACAGCACCCGTTTCACTCACTGGAGGTATATCCATGCAGGACGTACAGCAGATTAGGAATGTGGTTATTCTCGGACACGGCAACAGCGGCAAGTCAACTCTTGCCGAGGCGCTCCTGTTCACGGCCGGATCGCTGAAACGGCTTGGCAAGGTGGATGACGGCACCTCTTCCATGGATTTCGAACCGGAAGAGATCAAGCGCCAGATTTCCATCAGTGCAGCATTCAACCAGCTAACCTGGAAGAAGAACGACGTCTTCTTGATTGACACCCCCGGTGACGATAATTTTTTCAATGAAACCCGCTTTGCCGCTCAGGTTGCCGACAGTGCTATCCTGACAGTCGGCGCGGTCCTGGGTGTTAGGGCCCAGACCGAAAAATTCGTCGATCTCATCCAAGAAAACAACCTCCCCTGCCTGATCTGCGTGACCAAGATGGATCGCGAGCGGGCCAATTTCCAGAAGACCTTCGACGGCATCAAAGAAGCCTACAAGCTCAACCCAGTGATTGTCTCCTTGCCCATCGGGGCCGAAGACCAGTTCAAGGGCGTAGTAGATATCGTCGCCAACAAGGCTTTGTTCTTTGTCGATGGCGGCAAGACCGAGACCGGCCCCATCCCGGAAGATCTCGTCGACGAGGTGGCGTCCCTGCGGGACAACCTCATGGAATTTGTAGCTGAAACCAACGACGAACTCATCGAGAAATTTCTAGAGGAAGGCATTCTCTCCGACGAAGAACTGATGGCCGGATTGGAAGCAGCTGTCCGGAGCGCCAAGATCGCACCGGTCTGCGCCTGCGCCTCTCTCGGCAATAAGGGGTCGAGCATGGTATTGGAGACCATTGTCAATCTCCTACCCTCGCCCGATCAGCGGCCCGCCCGGGTTGGTACCCATCCGAAGAGCGGCGAAACCATCGAGCGCGCGGGTGTGGCTAATGCGCCCTTTTCCGCCCTGGTCTTTAAAACTATGGCTGATCCTTTTGCCGGTCGGTTGACCATTT
>CAITZN010000086.1 GCA_903896915.1 uncultured bacterium | reverse complement strand
TGTCAGAATCTGCTTTGCAAGAAGAAATAACGAAAAGTCAGGACGTTAATGATGAACTCGTCCGGTCAAATGAATCCTTGCAGCAAACAAGACAGCAACTCGAAAACATCATAGATTTCCTTCCTGATGCAACCTTTGTTATCGACAACGACAAAAGGGTCATCTTTTGGAACAAGGCTATAGAGAAGATGAGCGGTGTCTCAAAAGATTCTATAATTGGGCAAGGCGATTATGCCTACACCGTTCCTTTTTATGGTGAAAAACGAAAGCAACTCTTAGATTTACTTGAAATAACTGATGAAGAGGTCGTCGGTAAATATCAGTATGTCAAGAAAAAGGGGGGTACTTTATATGCTGAAGCTTTTGCGCCTGTCTTGAATGGCGGCAAGGGCGCCTATTTTTGGGCAACGGCGGTTTCGCTGTTTGATGTTCATGGCAACCGAGTAGGTGCGATTGAATCAATCCGGGATATTACAGAGCAAAAACAAGCTGAGTCTGAAAAAGAAAAGCTCAAAAGCCATCTGATTCAGGCACAGAAGATGGAAGCTATAGGTACACTGGCCGGTGGCATTGCTCATGACTTCAATAATATTCTCAGTGCGATTATCGGTTATACCGAAATGGCCCGGGATGCCATTCCCCCAGAATCATTTGCTGCCAAAAGTCTGAACAGAGTTATGGAAGCAAGTCAACGGGCAGCAACTTTGGTCAAGCAAATCCTCTCTTTTAGCCGCCAGGAGAAAATTGAACGGGGCCCTCTGGAGCCCGTTCATATTGTTAAAGAAGCTCTTAAGCTTCTCCGCCCATCGCTACCTTCAACCATTGAAATTAGACAACAGATTGATACCAAAACTAGACCCATTCTTGCCGATCCGACACAGGTGCACCAAATTCTGATTAATCTCTGCACGAATGCCTTTCACGCTATGGAGCAGGGCGGGGGCATTCTTGAAATTACTCTCAAAGACTGTGAACTTTCACAGGATGCTCTTCAAGATCACCCAGAAGTACAACCAGGTCTTTTTGTGGTGCTTTCGATCAGCGATACGGGTCAGGGGATAGACCCGGAAATATGGGACAAAATCTTTGATCCTTATTTCACCACCAAGAGGGTTGGTAAAGGTACCGGCATGGGGCTTTCCATCGTGCATGGAATTGTTGCCAGCTATGGAGGGTTCATCACCAGTGAGAATAATCTCGGCGGCGGTTCAATTTTCCGGGTGTTTTTTCCAGCAATTGAGCAGGAGTTTTTCTCCGAGGCAGAGCCTGTCGAGGTAGAGCCTTCTGGGACAGAACGAATCCTTTTTGTTGACGACGAGGGGCTTCTGGCCAATTTGGGCAAGATGATGCTTGAACAATTGGGATATGAAGTAACGTCACAGACAAGCAGTCAAGGTGCATTGGCTCTATTCCAAAACCAACCAGATAGTTTCGATGTGGTAATCACTGATCAGACCATGCCGGACATGACCGGGATGGATCTTGCCAGGCAGATGTTGCAGATACGGCCTGGCCTGCCGATCATACTTTGCACGGGTTATAGTAATCTCGTCAGCGAAGAGCAGGCGAAAGCTGCAGGGATTAAAGAATTCATAGGGAAACCTATGACCAAGAAAGGGATAGCTACACTTCTCAGGAAGGTGCTCGATGGGAATAAGGTGGAAAGTTAGATGCACAGTTTGAGTTGGTGCAGTGAAAGGCCGGCAACTTCCGCCTTGGTTCGGTCGAACACATTGCGCACCATTCAGCCAGTATCCTTCGGGGCCCCTTTTGATTGTGTACTGGTATTAGCAAGACCATTGCGGCCCAACGCTTCTCCAAAAAGATTTAAAAACAATCCTGGTTGCTCTTTCGGTTATTTTGATATACTTAAAACCATTTCCTGCCAACAGGATTGACCGGCATCTCCGCGGGGCTGGGTCGTCATGCAGGTTGATGTCGTTTCCGGTCTGTGCGACTTTCTTTCTCACGTGAGAATTCGCGCAATATCGTCTCGCCGTGGGTTGCATGCAGAGGTGTTCACAAACTGATTTTTTATCCTCACCCATCTGAGAATGAACGCAGAAACAAGATTTTTGCAGGTTTCGTGAACGAAATATGACTGGTATATTTTAAGGCTCAGGCGGAATAAACGTCTAGATTTTATAAACGAAAAAGGAGTGGACGATATGTTGGTGGACAGGAAAGGGTTAATGGCGGTCGGCGTTAGTTTGATGGTGCTGATGGGATTGTGCTCAATAGGCAATGCGGCGACTCTTGGTTCGCACTACCTTTTGGGTGCGGAAGGCGTTCTTGCAGGATCGGCGCCTCCTCCTGGCTTTCATTATCGGATGTACAACGCTTGGTATAATTCCACCTCGTTAAAGGATAACAAGGGCAATACGATTAACAATGGATTTGATCTCGGTGTCTTCGCATCCGTCCAGCGTCTCATTTATGTGAGTAATGTCAAGATTCTGGGTGCCGATCTTCTCTGTGATATCCTGGTTCCCTTAGTGGATAAAGATGTGACCATTGCAGCAATGCAAGGGTATTCGGACCACCAATCCTTCACAGTGGGCGATGTTATCCTGGAACCCTTTGCACTGGCCTGGCATGCTCCTCGCTGGGATGCTACATTCGCCCTGGCGGTTATTGCACCCACCGGTACGTATGATCTCGCCAAACTCGCCTCACCGGGACTCGGATATTGGTCGGGCATGCTGACTCTGGGGGGTACCTACTATCTTGATGAACAAAAAACCTGGTCTATCAGCGCCCTCACCCGAACCCTGATCAATACCGAACAGGATAAAACCAATGTCACCCCTGGTTCCGAATTTCTTGTTGAATACGGCCTCGGCAAGGAAATAAAGGTCAATAACGCCTTGATGGTGCGACCGGGTTTGGTCGGAGCCTCCTATTGGCAGATATCCAATGACAGTAAAGATACGGCCAACAGTGTTGCCGATCAGCGCAAACAGGTCCATTCGATCGGTGCCGAGGTGAACTTCTTTTGGCTGCCTGGATTGTTTCAGGTCAATCTTCGTTATTTAAGTGAATATGGTGCTGTGAATACGGCGCAGGGCTCGCAATTTGTCGCTACTCTGACCAAATCGTTTTAAGGTTCAATCTATCAGGTGGAATCTTGACAGATTCCTTTCGTTACATGGGGCGGAACCGCTCAACACTCTAGTCGCCCCCGGAAGCTGCACATTGCCAACCTCCGACGATATTGTTGCGGGGCTCTACGGATTTTGAAAGACAAAACTAAGTAATAGGAATTTCCATGGCCGGTATCATAGATATTCATACCCTTCGGCGCAAACGGCAGGCGTACAACATCATCTAGATACTCCAGAATGGAACACTGTTCCAAAGTGGCACACCTCTTGATTGGCAGAATTATCAGGAGGTTGGCCCTTTGGCTGGTCCAAAATGGAATGCCTGCCACCTTCCCCTCCCCCCACCAGCCTGCCACCATACCTCCATCTGCCAGGCAAATTTTCTTTAAATCTAAATAATTACAATAAATTATCGGCTATTTCCCTAAATGGCGATATTTTTGCTTAGCGAACACTGACAAGTTATCAATCGATGATCGATCTGGTTGAGGCAGTCTGTATAAAGTGGACACCTTGTGAACCAATGCTCCCTGGACAACTTGGGTTTGACGAAGCAGTCTAATCTGAAGCCAACCCTGATGCTGCCCCATCGGGAACATATTAATCCTCTTTGTTGACGATGAAATAATGTTGGTTGAGTTTGGTAAAACGATTCTTGAACGTCTAGGTTATGGGGTCACAGCGATGATCAGCAGTATGGAAGCTCCCTCCATCTTTAAAAATCACCCGGACACGTTTGTTGCTATTATCCCTGACCAGGCTATCCCGGGTATGACCGGGATGGATCTTGCCAAGCAGATGTTGCAGATACGATCGAATATCTCGGTTATCCTCTGCACCGGCCCTCGCACCCTTGTCACCGAAGAGCAGGCGCAGTCCGAAGAGGGATTAAGGGGTTTGTAGAAAAACCCATGATCCGGCACGTGATTGCTACTCTCATCGAGCACCTTGCTGAGGCGCATGAAGCCCTGTAATGGTCAAAATAAACCTCTATTAATAAACTTGATATAATTAGGAGTATTTTCAATCATGAAGAATTTTAAGATTGGCTCTCGTTTAAGTTTAGGATTTGGCCTCATCATGATGCTGATGATGATTGTCGGTGGATATTCTCTGAGAGTCATCAACTCTCTGCATGGCGAGATTAATCTTCTCGTCACCGATAACATGGTGCAGACTGAACAGGGTAATCAAATCATAGATAACCTTAATGTTATCGCCCGGGGCCTGCGCAATATTTTCATCGACGACAATAAGCAGCACCAAAATGAGGAATTGCAACGGATAGCCAAATGCCGCAAGGAGATCGCTGGCATTCTCGACCAACTGGATAAAGTCATAGTTAAAGGCAGCGATGAGGGAACGGTATTAAGGAAAATGATTGAATTGCGCACCTCCTACGTCAGGGACTCTGAAGCGTATATGGACCTGATCAAAGCCGGTCAGATGGAATCGGCAAAAAAAATGCTGCTCAACGAGGTACGAACAGCTCAAGCAAACTACATGGCATCTGTCGAGGAATTTATAACCTTGCAAACAAAACAGGCCGAAGAAAGCGGGAAGCATGCTGCCAATGCCAGCTCCACCGCAACGAAAGTCATCAGCGCCCTACTAGCTGTTGCACTGACCTTCAGTATAGGTTTAGCGTTCGTTATTATTCGTTCCATCACGACCCCAGTGGGTAAGGCGTCTGTTTTAGCTGAAGCCATGGCTGCCGGAGATTTTACCACCAAACTCGACATCAATCAGAAGGATGAGATCGGGGTGATGGCCAACGCGCTCAATTCGATGACCGAACAATTAGGTTCCATGATCAAAGAAATCATCAGCAACGCAAATCATCTCACTGCTTCATCTAACGATCTGGCTGCGGTTTCCAAACAGTTATCGTCAGCAGCCCGTGATACCGCCGACAGATCCGCTACAGTAGCCGCAGCCACCGAAGAGATGAGTGTCAATATCCAGTCGGTTTCTGCGGCAATGGAGCAGTCCTCAAGCAATGTCAGCATGGTGGCCTCCTCCACCGAGGAAATGACCTCCACTGTCAATGAGATTGCCCAAAACGCAGAAAAAGCCCGTTCCATTTCCGAGGGGGCGGTGAAGCAGTCGCATCTCGCCTCCGAGAAAATGGCGATACTCGGCGAATCAGCCCGCAAGATTGGCAGGGTAACGGAAACCATTACCGAGATCTCCGAACAGACCAATCTGCTGGCGTTGAACGCCACCATTGAAGCGGCGCGGGCTGGTGAAGCGGGCAAGGGGTTTGCGGTGGTTGCCAACGAGATCAAGGAGCTGGCCCGCCAGACTGCTGCGGCCACTGTAGATATTAAAAATCAGATCAGCGAGATGCAGGGCACAACCTCATCAACCGTTGCTGATATAGAAAAGATTTCCGAGGTTATTGTTGAGATCAACAACGTCATCAACGGCATTGCCACCGCCGTGGAAGAGCAATCAGCGGCCTCTGGGGAGATCTCGAACAACATCTCTCAGGCGTCGCAAGGTATTGCCGAAGTTAACGAGAATGTGGCGCAAAGCACAGTGGTCATCGCCGATATCACCCGTGACGTTGCCGGAATCAATCAGCAGTCAAATCAAGTGGGGCAGGGTAGCAGTCAAGTACAGGCAAGCGCTCAGGGATTGGCCGACCTAGCCGTTCAACTCGGAAATCTTGTTAAAAAATTCAAGGTTTAAATAAATGACTAATACCTCAAGGGGTAAACGAGCGCCTAGTTTTGCCCCTTGAGGTTAACCCATGGCCCAGTAAATTTTCAGGCAGGACAAATCCCAACTTTATCCTTCTGATACTCCTTTACTGCACCGATTTCCTCACGATGAAAGGCCGCCAGTGAGGATTCAGCAGTAGTACGGACGAGTTTGAGTATTAAAATGAGACAAAATCTCTTGTTAACATTTCGAGAAACCTTCAAACGGAGGCAACTCGGTTTTTCAAAGCAGATAATGCTCATTCTGACATTGCTAAGCATCATTTGCACAGCCTTGATGGGGTTCGTCGGCTACAGTATTACCAACAAACTTAACAATGACCTGGTGTGAACAAACCTCCAGGCCCAGACGGAATCGACCTACAACCTCATAGACTCGGTGGTCAGCGCATCAACCAAGAATAATCTCAGAGCTGTAGCCGAACTCAATAAAAATATCATTGAGTTATTCTATGCAAAATATACATCGGGTGAGCTGACCGAGGACGCCGCCAAAAAAGAGATTGAACAAATTCTGTTGAGCCAAAAAGTAGGGGATACCGGATATATTTATATTGTCGACTCAAAGGGAATGCTCAAGGTGCATCCGGCCCTGAAAAATTCTGACTTGTCCAACTATGATTTCATAAATACACAGATCGACAAAAAGCAGGGATATTTGGAGTATTCATGGAAGAACCCTTCCGACGTTGGTGAAAGGAAAAAAGCGCTGTACATGAACTACTTCAAGCCATGGGATTACATTATATCGGTTTCCTCCTACAAGTCTGAATTTATCAAACTTATAAACACCATCGATTTTAAAAGAAATATTTTGTCCCTTGTGATTGGCGAGACAGGATACATGTACGTGATGAACTCGAAAGGAGAGTTGATTATTCATCCGAAACAGGAAGGGATCAACATCTTTGACTCGGTAGACTCACAGGGGCATTATTTTGTCCAAGAAATAATCCGCGAAAAAAATGGTAAGATTATCTATCCTTGGAAAAATCCAGACGAGCAAATGACTCGCAAAAAGATCGTTATTTATAAATATTACGAACCAATGGATTGGTATATTTGTAGCGGTGTTTACATAGATGAACTTGTGAAACCACTGAAATTAATGAAAGCAAGGTTCATCATTACTTCATTTATTATTTTAATTTTATCAGTTTTTATCTCTATAATATACAGTAATGCAATCCTGAGACCTATAAAAACATTAATTGAAGCAGCTGAAAAATTGGCAAAAGGGAATTTCAATGTAATAATAAAGGTCTTGCGCCAAGACGAAATCGGCCGACTAGCCAATATTTTTAACCTGATGGTCCTAAAATTAAAAACCTACATGGGAGATCTTCATCGGGCCAATCTTGAGCTTGAAGGGATGAATATCCATTTAGAGCAAAAAGTTCTGGAAAGGACAAAACAGCTGGAAATTCTTTCCAACCTTGATGGATTGACAGGTATTGCCAACCGACGAAAAATGGACGAGTACCTGAC
>CAITZN010000085.1 GCA_903896915.1 uncultured bacterium | reverse complement strand
AATAACCATGCAATTTCGAAACGGCTCCTAAACTTCTTGAACAACTCATAATAAATTGGTATCAATGCCGTCGTACGGAGGAGTGCCGGAGCGGCCGAACGGGACGGTCTCGAAAACCGTTGTGGAGGAAACTCCACCCAGGGTTCGAATCCCTGCTCCTCCGCCATATCGAAGTTTAACAAGGTATTATAAACCCGCTTCCTTCGTTAGGATAACGGGTTTTTTTATGTCTAACTGTAATAGTCGCTCCGACGTTCTTTGCCAGCACTGTCATGGACCTCTGACCCGGCCAAAATGGAGCGCATAGGCAAACTCGTTGAAGATTTTGCTGACCTAGTTATCTATAAAGAAGCGGAAAATAGATAAGATCTATGGTATGAGGCGAAGTTGAGGTTCTCATGCAGCTTCATTGATTATTTCGCACCAATGAATTGCGAAGAAATCACTTATACGCAACCAAAATATCGGGAACAATTCAACGGCACGCTCCCGCCATTAACAACACCACACATTGAGGAATACAGCATTATGGGACAGAACTACTTCAACACGCTCCCGCTCCGCCTCCAACTGGAAGAGCTTGGCAAGTGCAGGTTCATGGACATTTCTGAATTCGAGGATGTCGACAAGCTCAAAGGCAAGAAGATCGTCATCATCGGCTGCGGCGCCCAAGGCCTGCACCAAGGGCTCAATCTTCGTGATTCCGGTCTGGATATCTCCTACACCCTCCGGGATGCAGCCATTGCCGAGAAACGGCAGTCCTGGAAAAACGCCACCAGTAACGGCTTCACCGTCGGCACCTATAATGAACTCATCCCCACCGCTGATCTGGTCATTAATCTCACCCCGGACAAGCAGCACTCCAAGGTAGTAGCCGCAGTCATGCCATTGATGAAGAAAGGCGCCTGCCTCTCCTACTCCCACGGCTTCAACATCGTTGAGGAAGGGATGCAGATCCGCAAGGACCTGACCGTGATCATGGTCGCACCCAAATCCCCTGGAACCGAGGTACGCGAGGAGTACAAACGGGGCTTCGGCGTGCCGACCCTGATCGCCGTGCACCGGGAGAACGATCCCAAGAACGAGGGTTGGGATATTGCCAAGGCCTATGCCTGCGGCACCGGAGCCCACCGCGCCGGCGTGCTCCAGTCTTCCTTTGTCGCCGAGGTCAAATCCGATCTCATGGGCGAGCAGACCATCCTCTGCGGCATGCTCCAGGCCGGTTCACTGCTCTGCTATGACAAGATGATCACCAAGGGGATCGAGTCCAGCTACGCCTCTCGCCTGATTCAGTACGGATGGGAGACCATTACCGAGGCCCTCAAGCATGGCGGCATCACCAACATGTTGGACCGACTCTCCAATCCGGCCAAAATTCGCGCCTATTACCTGGCCGAAGAGATCAAGGAGATTTTGACCCCGCTGTTTGAAAAGCATATGGATGACATCATGTCTGGCGATTTCTCCCGGACCATGATGGAAGACTGGGCCAACGACGATAAAAACCTGCTGACCTGGCGCGCCCAGACCGCAGAGAGCGCCTTTGAGAAAGCGGTGTCCACTGATGCTGAGATTCCGGAACAAGAATATTTTGACCACGGCATCCTTATGATCGCCATGGTCAAGGCAGGGGTGGAACTGGCTTTTGACACCATGGTCTCAGCCGGGATTAAGGAGGAATCTGCCTACTACGAGAGCCTGCACGAGGTGCCGTTGATCGCCAATACCATCGCCCGCAAGAAACTCTACGAAATGAACGTGGTCATTTCCGATACTGCCGAGTACGGCTGTTATCTCTTTGCCCACAAAGCAGTGCCGATGCTTGCCGATTTCATGAAAGACATTGATATCGATGTTATCGGTAAAGGGCTGGTTGTCCACGACAATTCTGTCGACAATATCGAATTGATCGGCATCAACAGCGCCATCCGCTATACCGAGGTGGAGCAGGTGGGCGAGGAACTCCGCTCCTACATGAGTGCCATGAAGCCGATCATCTGACAAGCCTCACCGCCCTTACAACCGGTCTTCGAGCCGGAATTACCTTTCCCCCTTAGCCGATCACGGTGAAGGGGGATTTTTTTACCCCTTTCTTCATCTGCTTCTCTTGAAAGACGATGGTAATGATTCCGACAATGACTTCAGCAGCAGTATAGCGACGAAGGCCTGACCTTCTCAAGCGGTGAGGGCTCATCGTCATTCTGGTCCAGGAATGACCATCTATCGAAGGACTAACTTGTTGGGGTTAGCGGTTAATAATCGAACAAGTCTTTGAAAAAAGATTTCTTCTTGAAGGGATTGCCATGTCCATGGTGCGAGTCGTAAGATTTCTCGTGCCCGTGACCATGTTTCTGTTGTCTCTCTTATCGTGATTGACAAGACTATGCTCTGGAATTGGCTCAGGTTGTATGACAATTGCCGTCCAAAACAAAAAAAAAGGAAGAGCAGATTATCTCTCGATAAAAAAAGTAAATCACAACTCTGCCATTCCGTAATCACCATTACCCTGAAAAAATATTTTTCGGGTCGCCTTCGTGGCTGACCAGAGAATTTGGTCGACAACTCCCGGCACTTTCCCAGACATGTATTTTTCCATCAATTAGTACTCATTACCTGCTGAATTCCAACCAGATGAGATAGCAAGCCCCCGCAATCGAGGAGAAAAATATGGTGCCGCGAATGACCAGGCCCCTCGTGCTGAGTAGTTTCTTTGCAGGCTGCGGCCCGAATTCCACCTTTTGTTCCCTTCTCCATTTCGATTTATTCACAATAATAATTCCTCTGCTGGTTAAAGAATGGTGATTCTACCTCCGCCTCATTATGCCATCTTGATCGAGGGGTATAAAGAACGCTTTTATTGGTGAAAATCTAATGATGTCAAATTTCAACGGGCAAAGCAGAGACGAAATGCGATGAATAATAAAAAGAAAGGGGCGATTATATCGCCCCTGAAAATCATTTTCGCTCGATAGTAGTCCGCACTCTTAAGGAGCTGAAAAATTATTTCTTCTGCATTCCCCGCCATTCTTCAATAACTGCTTTGCAACCTGGAGTGGCTTTTTCGAAATTTTCAGGTTTGCTGACACATCCTCTCCTTCCTCCGCCACCAGCGACAACGTCACCGCAAGGACCACCAGGGGCAATCATAACAGCACATTCTTTTTCAAAGTTTGCTTTGTTCGTTGCGTCATCAGCCGCAAATGCATTGATACTGAGCAATAATGAAGCCATTACAACCATCAAAATCTTCATGCTTTCTTTCTCCGCAAAGGGTAAGGATTAATCATTTTCTCCCCCATACCTGACTCAACAATATGTATGCGTCTGAAACAATTTTCAATAATAAAATGAGTTTCTATAAAAGACTCAGCACAAATAGTGGTGGAATCCCGTTGAAGCAGGCTCTAGATGCCATGCTTCATGAGCAATATCTGCCTGGTATAACTGTTATTTACAAAGTCTTGACCTGAACTAGCAACACCCTGATTATGCCGATTAACAATAGACAGACCAATTCTATTGCCAGAGGCTGGATTTTAAGTTCTGAAGTAAAATGCTATGGAACGCATAGTTAATCCAGTCACAGAACCAGCCAACATGCTCCTCAACGGAACAGGCTTGGCCGGTCTTGCCGGTTTGCGCAATTAAGTTTTCCGGCGAGGACAGCGGGGTTGTCCTGCATTTTTTACCACAGATAGGAGGGTGAGAGTTGCTCTTCAAGCACATCCATTTAATTTTAATTACATTTTTTCCCAAACAGCAGATTCAAAGAATCTTCGATTCTGAACCCAAGCGAAATATTATTGAAATAAGATACAACAAAGCACCTCATTCCGAAGAAAACATCTTTATTTTAGTTGGTTATATAGCTCTCCCTGTTATTATAACAGTTGAAGCTACTTACTTTATGAGAAGTGGCATTGCCATTGGTTGCTGAAAGCTTCTCTTCAATAAATAAAGCTTTGAAATTGCGAAGTATTATGCCATAGATTGCAGTTATAATTATACGTGATATATCGGAAACGTATAAGATGCTGTCCAGTAGTCAGAAAAAGACTCAAATTACCATAAAGGAAACTAAATCATGAAACGAACTTTTTATGTAGCACTTGCATTGATGACCGTTCTTGGCCTTTCCAGTTGTGCTACAAACAGCGGAACCGGAGCTCTTGGTGGTGCAGCTGCAGGTGGTTTGATTGGACAAGCTATCGGGCACAATACCGGAGCCACATTGCTTGGAGCTGGAGTTGGAGCTGTGGGCGGCGCGATGATCGGGAATGAAGCTGATAAGGCTAATCAGGCCAACGCACAAGCACAGATGGCACAGCAGCAAGGCGGACAACCACCACCGCAAGTTGTATACGGTAACGGCCCCCAAGGAGGCCCTGGTGTAGTGATGCAGCCACAAGTAGTTCAGGTATTGCCGAACCGCTCATGTCATTATAGCCGTCATAGAGAGGTTGTATATGATCAATACGGTTATCCACATCGCGAGCGGATTCTTTTGTGTCCGAATCAGTACGGAGAGTTTGTACCTGTACGAAGATGAATTAAAGTCACAATTTAAAAATAATGCCCTGCCCACATTTAAACGGACAGGAGCTATCAGGAAAAGATAGGCGTAAAGTCAGGGTTATACTAAAGATATAACCCTGCTGGCTATTTGCAAATCCGATTCTAAATGATCCGTGATGTCCATTACGACAATATCGAACTGTACGTTACCGTCTTTGGTCTGGAGAGCGCTGAAGAAGATGCCCCTGTTGCCAAATTTTGGATGGACCCTAATGTGTTTTCCAGCAAGGAAGACCTGGATATTGAAAAAGATTTCGAGCTTTCTCGGTTACGAATCCTTTTCAGTGTTGAGGTATTGAGTCTTCTTGAGGATCACGATGTGGCTACGTAATGGTTCTGCGAGGATAATGACCTTATGCCGTTGAACCTTTTTCCTGGGAAGGATAAAGGAGTTAGATTGCTGCCGGTTGACCAGTAGCCTGTGGATATGAAGCAAATTTATTTGTGCGATGAGTGACCGGAATTATCAAGGAGTTTTGATTTGATGGTTTCGGTTAACCATATCCTAATGCACTCTCTGTAAATAGGGTCCTTGATTTCATAATTATTATCAATAATACTATATCGTTTCGGAGGGTTCCTTAATATTAGATTTTTCCAAAACCTCTTCCGCATACTCTGGATAAAGCTCATGAAGACAGTCAGGACAAATTCCATGAGAAAAATCTACTTCCGAATGACGAATTATATAATCTTCTATATGGGTCCAGCGATCCTTGTCATCTCTAATCTTTTTACATGAAGCACAAATTGGTAAGATACCTTGTAATTTTTTTATCGTTTCAAGCGATTTTTGCAATTTCTGAATCAAGAGTTCCTTTTCTTTTTCTAGTTGCTTACGCTCGGTAATGTCTCTAAATGCTGCAACAACTGAAACTATTTCTCCATTTTCAAAAACAGGACTAGCAATAACTGATATTTGAAAATCGCTGCCATCTTTTCTT
>CAITZN010000084.1 GCA_903896915.1 uncultured bacterium | reverse complement strand
GCTACGCGGCATGAAAGTGATCATCCCGGTCGATGGCATGTCGGACAGCCCTTACAGCGAGCAATACACTACCTGGCATCTGGCCAATGCGCCGCTGGTTTCACGCAACGTCACGTTGACGAAGTTCACCCTGATCAAGTTCTGATCCGGGTAGAACGCTTGGACGGACACGAAGCCTGTCTTCGGGTACTGCGGTAGGTTTCTTGTTCCGGCTTTCCGGATTACCGGGCGGACTGCATGGATTTCTGAGGCCTTGCCACGTCGATGATTGACGGCCCTTCGGGGAGCTGATCAGAGCATTGCTTGACGATGCTTTTGAGTTGCTTGATTTATATCAATTCAATCAGTTTGACTACGGAGTCATAATGTGCGGCAAAATGTCGCAGGCTTATCGTGTAGAGGCCTTGACTATGCTGCTCCGCACCAATCGGTGTGCAGAGTGGCAGGGGGATAACTGAACCGATTTTTACGCTGGAGAGGATAAACAAAATGACGACGCAAAAAACTGAAGTGCAAACAACTGAAATGCCAACGACGACCCCCGAAGACCAGGGTCGTCGCAAGTTTCTGAACAAGGCTGCCTTTACCGGACTCGCTGGTGCCGGCCTGTCACTCGGTCTTGCCGGCTGCAACAAGGAAAGCGCACCCGCCGCCACGGCGCCGGCAGCTGCCCCTGCGGCTGCACCGGCTGCTGCTCCTGCAGCCGCGGGGAAGATCGACTACAGCAAATATGAAGTCCATCCGGGCCAACTTGACGAGTATTACTCGTTTTCCAGCGGTGGCCACTCAGGTGACGTGCGTATTTATGGCTATCCTTCCGGTCGCCAGCTCAAGAAAATCCCGGTCTTCAACACGGACTGTCTAATCGGATGGGGCGTTACCAACGAATCGAAAGCCATTATTGGCACCAAACCGAATGGCCAGTTGAAATACACCACCGGCGATACGCACCACGTTCATATGTCGTACAAGGACGGTACTTACGACGGCAAGTTGATGTTCGTCAACGATAAGATTCACGGCCGCATCGCGCGTATCCAAATGGATACCTTCGAGTGCGACAAGATCACCGAACTGCCAAACGTCATGGGTTTCCACGGCATTTTCCCGGACAAGCGCGACCCGGTCGACCAGGCAATCAACCACACCACCCGCGTATTCTGCGGTGCCGAATTTCATATCCCGCTACCGAACGATGGTCGTGACCTGAAAGACCCGAGCAAGTACGGCTGCCTGTTTTCCTGCGTCGATGCTGCAACCCTGGAAGTGCGCTGGCAGTGCAGGGTTGATGGCAACATGGACCTGGTTGCCACCTCCTACGATGGCAAGCTGGCCGCATCCAACCAATACAACACCGAGAACGGCGCGGTGTTCACCGACATGATGGCCGCAGAACGCGATGCCTGTGTATTTTTCAACATTGCGCGCATTGAAGCGGCGGTCAAGGCCGGCAAGTTCACCACCATTGGCACATCCAAAGTGCCGGTCGTCGATGGTAGCTCCAAGGGCAACGCCGATCCGAAGACCGCGCTGACCTGTTATGTCCCCGTTCCTAAGAACCCGCACGGCGTCAACGTCAGCCCGGACGGCAAGTATTACGTTTGTTCCGGCAAGCTGTCGCCAACGGCGGCGGTGATTGAGCATGCAAAAATACTCAAGTGGTTCG
>CAITZN010000083.1 GCA_903896915.1 uncultured bacterium | reverse complement strand
TTCCCTCTGGTAGATGACCAAGGGGCGAGCACTATCGGAATAAAAGCACCTGATCGCCCTTACCTTGCGGTGCTCAAGCAAACCCTCAAACCGACGCTCTCGGAGGTGCTCATGGGCAGGGCCGGCATCCCCAAGCCGAGAGTTTTTGTGCTCGCGCCGGTCGTTGTACATGGAGAATTTGATGGTTATGCCATCGGCGTCCTGAGCCTGGAGCAGATTCGAGCGCACCTCGAAAGCAGTTCGAAAGATACGACTCTTCTCTACACGCTGCTGGATAAACAAAACAACGTCATCATGTCCAACCGCACCGACCAAACGATAATGATGCCCTTTGTCCGCAATGGCAAGGGGACGCTTAATCATCTTGGGCCAAACATCAGTCAGTGGATGACGGACGCGCCCGCCAACACCCCTTTATCGGAACGCTGGAAACAATCATTCTATGTCACGGAAACCATTATCGGCAACCTAGCGGAATGGAAACTGCTCCTCGAACAGCCGGTAGCCCCCTTCCAGGAAACGCTTTATGACACCTATTCGGGTAAGTTGATACTCCTCTTTCTGGTTTTGCTAGGAGCACTGGTGCTGGCCGAATTTTTGAGCCGTCGTTTTATTAACACACTCGAAAAGCTTTGCTTGCTCACCCAGGACTTACCTATCCGGATAGTAACAAATGACGGAGAGATTACCTGGCCTGACAGCGCCATGACAGAAACTGAAAAGCTTATCTATAATTTCAGACATATGGAGACATGGCTGAGGTCACAGTTTAATGAGAATCGCCAGATAAATGAATCGTTGGAACATCGGGTGGCCGAACGGACGGCAGAACTGACAGAAAGCGAGGAACGGTATAGATCCATCCTAGACGCTTCACCGATACCGATGGGAATAAATGATGAACAGCAAAATATTACCTATGTGAATCCGGCGTTTGTTCAATCCTTTGGGTATACCCAGGAAGATATTCCAACTCTCTCGCACTGGTGGCCCAAAGCGTATCCCGACCTTGCTTATCGACAAGAGGTAACTGAAGCCTGGCGAGTAAACTTTGATACAACAAGACTGACAGGGATTGCATTTCCTCCGCTGGAAGTAATTGTACAATGCAAAGATCTTACGAATAAAACCGTACTGATCGCCGCCGCATCATCTCCTGACACATTTAAAAAAGATCACGTGGTGATATTTTATGACATTACTGAACGCAAACAAATGGAGGAGAAACTTAATGAAATTGTGCGGGAGTCTCGCTCTGCATATAGTTTGATGCGCATGTTGTGCGATAACGTCCCCGATATGATCTGGGCAAAAGACCTTGAAAAGCGCTATCTATTTGCCAATAAAGCTCTCTGCAGTGATCTGCTCAACGCGTCAAGCACGGAAGAGCCGATAGGCAAAATGGACATGTTTTTTGCCGAACGCGAACGAACACGTCACCCTGATAATCCCGAATGGCACACCTTCGGCGAGATCTGCCGGGATACGGATGCCCTGACCATGGATGCCGGCGCACCGCAGCAGTTCGAAGAGCATGGAAATGTTCAGGGAAAATTTCTCTTTCTTGATGTGCACAAGGCTCCGTTTCTGGATGACACAGGCAGGATGATCGGCACGGTGGGATCGGCACGTAATGTGACAACAATCAAAGTGCTGGAGCAGAAGCTGAAAAAGAGCGAAGCCAGCCTGCGCACCCTGGTGCAAACCATCCCGGACCTCGTCTGGCTGAAAGACCCGACCGGAGTCTACCTGGACTGCAATCCCATGTTCGAGCGGTTCTTCGGCGCCGCAAATAAAGATATTATCGGCAAGACCGATTACGACTTTGTGGACAGAGAGTTGGCCGATTTTTTCCGCGAACACGACCGCAAGGCCCTGACAGCGGGTGTGCCGACCAGCAACGAGGAGTGGCTGACCTTAGCCGACAACGGCTATCGGGGCCTCTTTGATACCATCAAGACGCCTATGTATGATGCTG
>CAITZN010000082.1 GCA_903896915.1 uncultured bacterium | reverse complement strand
TCTGCGCGGCAAAGACCATCAGCAGCGACTTGCCCGAACCCTGAAAATGCCAGACGAGCCCTTTTTTCGGGTATCCATGCACAACCCGCGAGACCATGAGATTTGCCGTTTCATACTGTTGATAACGGCTGATGATTTTGATACGCCGATGCTTTTTGTCGGTGGCAAAGAGGGTAAAGTTCTGCAAAATGTCGAGCACAATATGTGGTCGAAGCATCGCGGCGACAGAGCGCTGCACATCAGCCATTGTTCCCTCCGACTTCTGTTCGCCCTCATGCCAGGGTCCCCAGATATCAATGGGCATGCGCACCGTGCCATAACGAAAGCATTTGCCCTCGGTCGCAAAGGAGAGGACATTGGGCACAAACATTTGCGGCACACTCTGCTCATAGCCGTTATGAATATCGCTGGCACCATCCACCCAGGTAACTGCCGGACGAACTGGCGTTTTGGCCTCACCAACAACGAGCGGAATCCCGTTGACCAGCAACAGAATGTCGAAACGGCGACCACCCTCCTTGACCGGGTAGACCCATTGGCTGGTCACCACGTAGTCGTTATTGCCCAGATCTTCAAAATCAATCAGCAGCACCGACGAGTGTTCACCGTGCTCACCAAAAGGCATGGACTTTTCGCCACGAAGCCACTCCGAAAAGAGCTCATTGGCCCGAACCAGCCCCTCGCTCTGCACCGAGAGCGGAATGGTACGAAGGCGATAAAGCACCTCATCGGCACGATCCGGCTGCGCTTTAATCTCAGGGTTCAGGCGAATGAGCGCATCACGAACCATCGGCTCCACCAGCACGCTGGAGTACTGGCGCGGCAACTCTTCGGCAGGTACAAATCGCCATCCTTTGACCTCACCAGAGTAAAGCGCCCGCTCCTCGGCAAGCAGGTTCTGCGACAGATTCCCGGAGAGTATGTCGAGTACCATCTGCTCGACGGTGTTGGTTTCGTTGAACAGGTTCACATTGGTCTCCTCGTTCTTGTTGTTCGGCAGGCCGGATTGAGCATGAAACAAATCTTGTTACACAATAAGATTCTGTGCATTGTGTTTTCACCACTGATATTGCAACTTTGGAAACGATAAAAAATAATAGATACTCTTTTTACTCATCAGCCATCCTTTTTGGGTGTAAGAGCTGAAGGAGATGGGTCTGCCGTCTGAGCAGGCCTTTTTTGTTGCGTCCGGGCATTTGGCGAAAGTGTGTTCTTTTTTGGGAATCATTTGCTCTTTTTATCGCCAATTTTACGAATAATCCAACCCGCATTTTCAAGTTCAGCTTCATGTCCTGTTACATGCTCGTTACAACATGCAAACACCAACAGGTGAGTAGGGCGACTGAAGGCAACATGCGCAATCTTAAGATTAGCAATATGTCGAGATTTCTTGCTATCCGCTGTGGGATATAACCCCAAGCAGAAGGGTAGAAGTCGTTGCGAATCGGGTGCGTGGAAAAAGGTTTCAAGGTAAAGTGTCGCTGTGTGGGTTTCACCTTTGACTGAGTGAACAGTACCAACTTCTATATCGTCACCAGCTTCGGAAAGAAAGGTGTTGGCACAACCATTTTCTGGCGGAGTGAAATCAATATCGTCTGAATCTAAAAAATATCTGAGTTCTTCTGTTTCGTTATCGACAAAGTGCTTCCGAATAAATGCTGATATGACATCACGAAGTTGATTTACAGTCATCTCGCCTTGATGAAAAAGAAGTAACCATTCTGCAAGGGCAAGATCAAAAGTAGTCTCAAGTTCGTCATCTCTCTCACTAATATAGCTCTTGAGCGTCGCGGTTGTAAATGGGCGCAGTGTTCTATGATTCTGATGACTTAGGATATTAACCGCGTGAACAATACCAGCGAACAGAATTTCAACAAGCATTCCCACTTTTTGAGGGATTTCCTGCAGTGACAACTCCATTGCTTGTACATACGACAAAAGTGTCACGAACCATCGCTTTCTTTTCTTGAGCGTCTTCTGGTATTCCCCATAATAGTTACGAAGACATACTCGCCCCTCATCTGTCTTGTCTTTGCCAACCCAACCAACTGCTTTGAATATAGGGTTTTCAAGTTTGTGGAGTTTGTGCTCACGGATAAGAACGCCGAAGGCTGGAAGGACAGCACTTTCATTTCCTGAGTCAAATATCAGCAT
>CAITZN010000081.1 GCA_903896915.1 uncultured bacterium | reverse complement strand
TCAAGGGGTGTTAGTCGAACACGAGTGAAACGTGCGGCATCGGTTTTATTCTGTTCTGCCTGGATGACCTCAAATGTCTTGTTGGAGCGCTCTGTGAGAGACTCCTGGTAATACTCAACGACCTCTTCAGCTGATCCGTCCTTTTCAACCTGCCCCTTGTCCAGCAGAATGCAACGATTGCAGAAGGACACAATCATGGGTGTACTGTGAGAAACTAAGAGCACTGTGCGCCCGTCTTTCGCGACAGAATCCATCCGACCCAGACATTTCTTTTGAAAGGCACCGTCGCCCACTGCTAATACCTCGTCTAGGATCAGAATGTCCGGATCTAAATGGGCCGACACAGAAAACGCAAGTCGCATATACATGCCGCTCGAGTAGTGTTTAACCGGCATGTCAATAAACTGAGCGACCTCAGCAAATTCAACAATCTGATCAAACCTGTCTGCGATCTGTTGGCGACTGAGGCCTAGTATGGAGGAATTTAATAAAATATTTTCACGTCCCGTGAGATCAGGATGGAAACCGGTGCCCACTTCAAGCAATGCACCCAAGCGCCCGCGCAAACTTATCCTACCCAAAGTGGGTTTGGTGATGCGTGACAGTATCTTTAGCAAAGTGCTCTTACCAGCACCATTTCGACCAATAATGCCAACAGTTTCTCCCTCTTTAACGTTAAACGATACATTGTCAAGAGCCAAGAATTCATTTCGCAAAAGTGCGGTGTCCAAACTTCTGCGCGATGGAAGTAGCCGCTGAACTAGCTGGTTTGCTATTGCACCAAACCCTGCGCCTACACCCTTCGCGTATCGCTTGGAAAGTCCGTCAACCTGGATAGCATATTGGGTCATTTTTTATATCAAGTCTGAAGTGACATCCTCAAGGGCGCGAAAGAAAACAATTCCGGTTATCAACATAAATAAACTGACAACCACCGACGCACCTAACGCGTACAAAGGAAATTCGCCCGAACCAAATATCGCCCATCGTGATGTTTCGATAATGCCGACGACCGGATTCAAATCATAAAGCCAACGCCAACGTTCTGGCACTAGAGCGACGGGATGTAGCACAGGGCTAGCGTACATAGCCACCTGCAACAGAATAGGAAGTGCGTGGGCAATGTCCCTTACGTGCACAGTGAGCAATGAGAACCAAAGCCCGGTTCCCAGTGCTAAGGGTATCACCAGCAGTATGGGAGCCGCTAACATCAGCCAAGAAACTTGGGGAGATGTTCCAAAGAGAAGGGCAACGACCAGTGTAATGCAAAGCAAAACGATTAGATCAAGAAGGCCCGCGATCACAGGAACCAGAACAATAATCACGCGGGGGAAATACACTTTTGTTAGCAAATGGGAATTGGCACTCATGCTGAGCGCGCTGCGGCTGACCACATTGCTAAAGTAAATCCAAAAAGAATATGCGGCAAGTATAACCACCGGGTAAGGCTGCCCTGAAGTTGGCACTCGTATCAAGGCACCAAGTACAACACTGAGCACCAGCGCCATAGCAAGGGGTTGTAAAAGCACCCAAAACATGCCGATGGCCGTATTGGCATACGCCATCTGCATGTCGCGTTTCACCAAGTAACGGAGTAAATCTCTGTGCCTCCACAGATCCTTGATTGTCATTTCTGAAAGCCCAAGCACGGGCGTGATGACAGTTTCTTCGCTATTATTCATTGACACCATATTCCCGGCAGTGGAAAGCCACAGGTATTTTTATATAAAACGGGTTCATTAATACTATCCAAATATAATAACCCATTAAACGATTAATTTCTTTGTGACCAGCTAATTGGTATTATTAAGAATGCAATTCTAGTTCATTTTCCGGGACAAGACCATTTCGTAAATGGCTTCATGTCTTTGAATGTACCGTTTTGGTAAACCCCGCTTCTCGTGGACAGCTTCACAACACAATCGCCCTAGTTCTTTGCGCCGCGAAGGATCCTTAATAAGCGAAGATAGTAGCTGCTTCAGTGCGACGAAATTGTATCGACCTACTATCAACTCGGGCAGCGGAACAACATCCTCACCCAAATTCCAGTTCATCTGGTCAAACCGCTGGAGATAGTCATGTTTAAAAGATACAGCAGGAATAGAAAGCACCATGGCGTCTAGTAGTACCACACCTCCTCCCGAGGGGAAGGTATCCACCAAAATATCTGCCATGCCCAAGACGCATAAGTAGTCGGTCCGCCAGGCCAGTCGAATGACTCTGTCAGCTATAGCTGGAGGAAGTATTTCCGACAAGAATGGTGGATCATCATCCAGACCCACTGCGACAAAGACTGCACTGGGATGTGCTGAAAGCGTTTGAAAGATAGAGTTCCAGAAATCACGGCACATGAATTTGTGAGGGCGACCCGCGCTGATCAGTACGACTGCATCTTGAGCGATCTTAAAACTCGCACGATCGGATATCTCCAGTGATTGACGGTCCGGAAGTTCATATTCAATTGGAATCAAGGAAGCATTTATAGAACTATCAACGATTAGGCTTTCCACCCCCCCAACTACCCAATCCAGTCGTGGAGCAATATATAGTTCCGGAGGTCCATAGGTCAACCCTATATGCGCCGCAGCAGGACAGATAAACGAAAGAAAGTAATGTTCGTATTCGGCCAAAATTGCAGTTGTAATGAAAATATGTGGGGCAAATGCACGAACGTATTTTGCTGTTTGGTAGATGCAAGCCATTGTGTCAGTCTGATCCGCCTGAATGACTCGCCCCCCATTTCGGGTCAATATGTCAATATTCTTTATCGAAATCGAGTTATTCTTTGTGCTAGACTCCACAACAAAAAAAACGACTTCAAATTTGGTGAGATCATGGTATTTAGCGAACACACTCAGCAACTTGACAATGACAGAATCAGGGTGCTGTACATGAAATACCAGATAAGCCAGTCGTATCTTTTTCCTGCCAAACACGACCTTTGACTTGAATACTGTTCTTGCTTTATCAGTATGCGTCAGTCGATCAATCGTATCCAGTACGTCGAAATCATATTCGTATTTATTACCTAACCCTGCTAGGGCGTAGACATTCCTGTGCTGGTTAAAGCAGTTTAGGGCTGAATGCACATTGCCGGCGACTGCATGGCGATTCCCCATGATCTTGTAGGCTTTCCTCTGCGCCTCAAGATTGCCTGATGCCTTTTGCAGTTCAATGTAAAATGCCAAATAGTCATCTGACAACCCACACAAGGCAAAAGCTCTCTCTGCGAAAACCCCTGCTTTTGTAAGATCTCGAGGGTAATAGAAATAGGCTTTGGCAAGTTCCTGATTAACTTGAAAGCGTTGGGCGGCACTTTGTGGTTGGAGTGCACAATCCACGTGTCCATACTGTCCCCGCGCGGCCCAAAAAGGGGGCAGTATTCGAGCGTCTTTTCTCCGCGG
>CAITZN010000080.1 GCA_903896915.1 uncultured bacterium | reverse complement strand
GGTCGCAGTGGCCTTGCCCAATTCGATGTAACGCTGATTTTGATAATATTGGGTGAAGGCCACGGAGGCCCACACCAGCAGACCGCCAAGAATGCCACAGGCCAAGCAGCCCATGAAATTCAACCAACGGCTTTTCTGCATCGACCGCAGCACATTAAATTCAACGTCAGCGAGAACCGCCTTGATTGCCTTGCTTGCATCTTCGGTTAAGGGGGTCTGAGTAGCAACTGGACGGAAAATCGGGTTAAGGTTTTCATGGAAGCAGATTGCCAGTCTGAACAATGGGTTGCCGCCAACCCTATCAATAGACCCTACTTCTATGAGAGTGTCAAAACTTGCTGAAAAGCCTATCAATAGAGTCATTTTAGAGTTTTGATAGGCTGGCTATCACTGGATGTAGACCCTATTGATAGGCTAAATGGGTCTTAAACCGATTTTTCGTCCAATTGCTACTCAAACCCCAACTATTAGCCTTGTTTCTACAAAGCCGCCGATTAGAGTGTGTAGAATTTATCAGCCGCTGATATAATGTAAAAATGCAAGCAGACACTGGCATCGATACCCTGCTGGACTTAAACGACCAGATCATTGATCAGGGGGGCGGTTATTGGGTCAAGATCGAGGCTCGCCGGGTGGAGCCGACACCTGATGCGCCGCATGGCATCCGCTACTCCCTGACACTGCACGAGCCCTATGGCAAGAGGATGCTCGGTTACGACAATGCCCACGCTGTAAAACCGCCGAAAAAGTTTAAGTATGCCGGGCGGCGCGTGACCTTCGACCACAGGCACCGGCATGCCAGTGACCAGGGCGTCCCCTACGAGTTCAAGGACGCACACCAATTGTTGGCCGACTTCTTTTATGAAGTGGACCGGGTACTACTGGAGGTTAAAAAACGGTGAAAACCATTGTGATCGGCATCATGCCGCAAGACAAGATTCGCGAACGCCTGCTGGCCATCGCGCGGGGAGAATTCAAGCCCAAGGCGGGCGACCCAAAAATCTGGTTCACCTCCATGAGGTCGCTTGCCGAGGTACTGAGCGACGAAAACCGGGCGCTGCTCAAGGTGATCCAGGAAACCAAGCCCGAATCGATCACGTCGCTTGCGGAAAAGACCGGCAGGAAGCCCGGCAACCTGTCCCGCACGCTGAAGACGATGTCCCATTACGGCCTTGTCGAAATGAGGCGCGAGAAGAACCATGTCCGCCCCGTCGCCAAAGGGACAGCGTTCAGGATCGTCGCCGCCTGACCTTTGTGGTTGTTTTGTGGATGGCGCGGAACACATACGGCTGTGCCCACCCGCCCAGTCAGGGTTCGATTGGCCATCGTGGACAGATGATAACTATCACTCATTAACTAATAGAGTCTACTCAATAGAGCAGTAATACAAGACAACCCGCCTTGTCTTGTATTGCCAATCATGAAGGATGCCAGCCCTTTTTTATCCGCCATAACCCCAAGGCCACGGGCCTAACGCTTCTCCTTGTAGGGGTCGGTCAGGTCGCACACCGCCGGGTTGCCGTTTTTGTCGTAGCAGACGAAGAACCGGGCCAGGCTGATCTTGGAGCAGGTGATCTTGTCGCCCGTCCTTTCCATGCACTTTTTGTATTCCCGGTACTCTGCCGGGGTCGGCGGTGTCTTGTACTCCTTGGCCTCCGTTGCCGGGGTCAAGGAGGCAAACAGCGTCAACGCTATAAGCAGGGTCTTCATTCGACGAAATCCTGTGAGAGTTTTTATCCGTTTGTGCAAACTTACCCCATTTTTTGGCACCATAACTCGATTCAATCTGGTGTGTTCAACATTTTATGCTTCGCTAAATCGACCTACCAGTTTTTTTAAGTTATTGAATAGTGACACTGCATCTATACCGTTATTCTCAAACGCTTCAGCAGCTTCGGCGCGCCAAGCTAAATCGCCAGGTTCCGAAAAAGTACGCCGAATGTCTCTGAGTACGGTTAAAGCATTTTTTGCCCATTCCTCAAATTCATTTAGCGGCCAGACAGCCACGTCAACTAGATGAGGAATAGCTCCTTCATGTGCAGTTGATGCTGGGGTAACTAGGACAGCTAGGCACTCCGTATCCGACGCTAATTCAAGCTTCGATTTCATCCATTTTGGATGCGAAGCTGCTTGCCGTGCTTTCGTCGTGTCAATTATAGATTTAGGATTACCTCTAGCCCCTGCATGGTCTTCAAAGACAAAACAGAGTTTATCGGCTATCCACCATGGATCAGGAGAGCCGTCTGACTCCTCTTTGCCTGCATCAAACCCGAGCATTTCACCCAACATCTTGTGCGAAAGTTCAAAGCTATTGTCTTTAGATGCGAGTCCTTCAAGAATTTCTTTCTCTTTTAGATCATATTTTCGACTATGAACTGTTCCCAAACGAGCGAGTACCGTTTCAACACGTTCAAGTTGACTAAACAGAATTCGTTGGTCGTTTCCTTCCATATCTGATTCGATCTGGTATCGCGCAAGTTTGACTAACCAAGGAATACTATGTGTGGCTTCCTTGGCTTTGCTGTAATGCAGCCTCGCTTTGGCATTCAAACGGCTAATTCCTTGTTGCTCTCCCATCCATGCCGCACTACCAGCAAGATAGTGCCAAAGTGCGCGATAACCCTTCAACTCAGAGGCAGAAAGTTCACTAAGTACGCTCTCAGCGGCCTCTAAGGCTTTTTCATAATCACTTTGCCAAAGACGCTCTTGAAATTCAATTTCATGGCGAACAATATTTTGGAGTTCCTCCATCGCCGGAAATGGTTTCTGTATTGCCGTAGAACGCAAGGCAATAATCTGCTGATTAGCATCTTCCCATTCTTTACTATTTTTGAGGAAAATATCAAAGTTTTCGAGAATGCTTGACAGATTAGTACCCTTGGATTGCTCGATACCGAACGCTAACTCTGCTTGCAGTTCTGGATGAAAGTATGATCGACGGGTACGATCTGTTAGATAATCCGGTAGTTCTTCACCAGAAACAACGACTGCTGAAAAGTCTTGAAGTGATCGGGTACAGCGGCCAATGGCTTGTAAAACACGGGTTTGTATGCGTTCATTAAATAATACATTGGCACCCATTTTTGACATGAGGAATCGTTCTTGAGCGTTCGTCGCTCGTGGCAAGCCATCAATGAACAATAGGCGACAATCATTACCGGGAAAATCAATTCCATCATAACGATTTGCTACAACAGCTACAGCGTTCTGTGTATTCACAAAAGGCTTTTTTGATTTCTCAATATTCGCTGCTGTGAAAACCCCGAACTTAAGATTTTTCTCCACATCCGAGAAAATTTCTTCTTTTATTTTGTCACTAGGAACGAGCACTAGGCTTCGCCCAGCTTGCTTCATCAGTTCTCTGCGCAAGGTAATGGCATCAGCATCGTTTAGACCCATGCTTGGAAAGATGAAAAATCGTCGGCCAATTCCCTGACGATCCCAACCATCTGGAACAGGAAGACGAAGAATTTTTCGCCTACCAGTCAAGCGTTCAAGATCACCACCTGCGCCTAGAGTAGCCGACATAAAAATGCGTTGCTTCGCATTGACAAACGCTCCATGTGACCATGTTGGAGGGATAAGTGGCCGCAGTAAAATATCCTGTGAGGTTAGATAAAGTTGGCAAGCATGAAGATGATCACGCAGCACTCTCCAAGGAAATCTAAGACTTAATCCTTCTACATGGACATCAATGACACTTATGAGTT
>CAITZN010000079.1 GCA_903896915.1 uncultured bacterium | reverse complement strand
GATGCGCTCAGCAATGCGGGCCGCTTCCTCGGCGGTCGTGGCCACCTCAGAGGAGGGACTGTGTATCCCGTAGAGCGCCAGGAGTTCGCGGGCTTCTTCGCCGATGACCCCGCTATGCACTCGGAGCCAGTCCTGAGCCGCCTCTTGCTGGATGCCGCCTGCTGGGTCCGGCTGAAAAGGCCCTGCCGCTTTATGGGCGTGAAAGGTCATCTGCCGTTTCAGGGCGAGGATGGCTTCTTCAGGACCGTCGAAGATCGGGATCGACAGCTGTTGTTTTATGGCGGCAAGAGCTGGTCCATGGCCATACAGGGCCACGGCCAGAGGTTTTTCCGAGGTGCGAATGGCACCGATAGTCGCCAGCGAAATGTCGGTGTTGAACATGGCCGTAAATACATCCGTACCGCCTGGCGGCATCCGTGGCCACTGGCTGACATAGACGGCGCCGTCCACCTGGTCACTGCCGAGCACCCGGCCAAACAAGGTCGGATACTTGTCGATCTGGTATAAATCGCCCATGTCCAGGGGATTTGAGGGTTTGATGATTCCGGCGTTGGCGACAGTCGCCAGTTCCTGGTAAAAGGCCTCGCCCGGATCAGCAAAAACAAATCCCTGCCGCTCGCAGAGATCGCCCATAGCTACCCCCAGACCGCCTGCCGGACTCATGGCCATGATCCGTTTGCCGCGCATCGGCGGTAGCGCAAAGGCCTTGGCCGTGCTGATGAAATCGTGAAAATGGTCGATGCGGATGATCCCGGCCCGCTCAAAGGCGGTGTCGATACTGTCTTCGTTGTTGCTTAAGGAAGCGGTATGGCTCATCGCCGCCCGGCTCCCGGCCAGGGTGGTGTTGCCCTTGTAGATAATGACCGGTTTGTCGATCCGCTGGGCGATGTCGATCAGCCGTTTGCCGTCGCCAATACTCTCTAGGTAGAGGCCGATGACCTGGGTTTCGGGATCGCTCCCCAGATATTCGAGGAAATCGTTCTCGTCGAGGTTCAGTTTGTTGCCGATGCTCGCGAATTTGGCGAGACCGACCTGTTCGCTTTCCAGCAGATTCCAGAGAAAGAGGCCGAGGCCGCCGCTCTGGGTAATCAGGGACAGGCCGCCTCTTTTTATTGGGTAGGAAGGGACGAAGGGCAGGCACAGGCCATGGGCGGTGTTAGCCAGGGTCAGCCCATTGGGACCGACAAAGCGGATGCCATGTTTTCGGGCGCCGGCCAGCAGAGCGGCTGCCAGCCGTTGTCCCTCTGCGCTGGACTCGTTGAACCCTCCCGACTGGACCGCCAGCCGTTTGATCCCGGCCTGACCGCAGTCCTCTACCGCCTCCGGGACATAGCGGGCCGGAATCAGCAGCACCGCCAGGTCGGGAATGACCGGCAAGTCAGCGGCGCTCCGGTAGACCCTGATGCCATCGACATCGGTTTCCTCGGTGGCCGGATTAATGCCGAAGATCCTGCCGCGAAAGCCCCAGCGCAGGCAGTTTTCGAGGATGATCCGTGGGGTGTTGTGTGCCTTGGAGGACAACCCGTAAATGGCCAGGGAAGCGGGAGAGAAGAATGTATCCATGATAACTGCTCAGGTGTTTGATCTGTAGGGGGATTAGGGTGAAGCTGTTTAGGAGTAACAGCTTCAACTCTGTTCTTTGCGAAAGCCTGCAACCACCAGGCTCGCCAAAAACCAGCCGCAGGCGACTATGATGATGGTGGCGCCAGTTGCTGTTCGCGCCCAGTCCTGGGCGGAAATAAGCAGACCAATGACTGCGGAGTTGACACTGACCAGCAGGGCCCACCAGAACATGGAGCCAGCTGATCGGGCCACATTGCGGGCTGCCGCCGCCGGTACGATCAGCATCGCGGTGACCAGGAGCACGCCAACGGCCTGCACTGAAAACATGACGATCAGGGACAAGAGTCCGGCAAAGATATACTGATGCGCCGCGACTCGGATTCGGTGTGCTTGGGCCAGGGCCGGGTTGAGCCCGATATAGAGCAGGTGGTTGTAGCTCACCACCTGAAAGATCAGAAAAACCAGGAAGAGCGCCAGCAGGCAGAAGATCTGGCCGTCGCTGATCGTGAGGATGTCACCATAGAGGAACCGCTGCAGATCGCGAGCCAGGGTGCGGTCGCGGCTGACAATGGCCAGGCCGAAGGCTATCAGGGCCGAGAAGAACACGCCAATCACCGTGTCGCTCGACAGGCTGGAGTGGCGCTGCAAGATCATGATGCCCAACCCCACCAGGAGACCGAAAACCGGCATGGTCCAGTCGGGGTCCACCGCAAAGATCAGACCCAGAGCCACACCGGCAAAGGCCGAATGGCTGATGGCGTCGGAAAAAAAGGCCATGCGGAAATTGACGACCAT
>CAITZN010000078.1 GCA_903896915.1 uncultured bacterium | reverse complement strand
GACCCGGAGGGGATTTATCAATATCACCTCAAAAGTAGAAGGATGTTTGAAAGAAAGCGGGGTGAGTGAAGGTTTGGTCCTCTGTAACGCGATGCACATAACGGCTTCAGTCTTTATTAATGACGATGAGTCGGGTTTACATCACGACTATGAAGTGTGGCTTGAGAAACTTGCTCCCCACGAACCTGTCAGCCAATACCGCCATAATGGATTCGAGGATAATGCAGACGCACACATGAAACGGCAGATCATGGGGCGGGAAGTCGTTGTTGCGGTAACAAATGGAAAATTGGATTTCGGTACTTGGGAGCAGATTTTTTATGGTGAGTTCGACGGCAGACGCAAAAAACGGGTGCTGGTCAAGATCATCGGTGAATGAAAAGTAGAGGATCTTTTTTGGCAATAGATATCCACCAACACTCACAAAGGTTTTTTTCTATGCATTTGTTTGTCTCTCAACGACTGCTGTTGTCGACAGTGTTGACGATACTCCTTGCCATTACGTCCGGTTGTTCCGAACAGCGCGAGAAGAGTAAAGTATCGGAAGTTTTGACTGTATTCGGCAATGTCGACATTCGCGAAGTACAATTAGCCTTTCAGGATGCGGGAAGAATACTGAACCTTGGTGTTGACGAGGGAACCAGCGTCCGGCAGGGACAGGTGGTGGCAGAGATCGATCCGGCTCGCTATCAATTGGAGGCGAGGCGGTTCGCAGGTGAAGTTGCGGCCCAATCCCAAGTGCTCGATCGCCTCCGTCAGGGGAGTCGCCCGCAGGAGGTGGCAATTGCCAGGGCGGGTGTAATGGCCGCCAAGGCAAATCTTAAGGATGCCGAAATTCTCTTGTCCCGCAAGCAATCCCTGCTACTGACAAATCGTATTTCCCAGCAGGAAGTCGACAGCGCTCAGGCCCGGGTGCAGACCGCACTCGCTGCATTAAAATCAGCCGAGGAGGGTGTGTCACTAGCGGTTGAGGGGCCACGGAAGGAGGATGTCGCAGCAGCTGAAGCATCTTTGAACGCCCTGCAGGCCTCCAAAGAACTGGCGGAAAAACGGTTGGCCGACACCAAGCTCTTGGCTCCTTCCGATGGCATTATCCGTAATAGAATTCTTGAACCCGGCGCCATGGTCTCGTCCGGTACACCTGTTTTAACCTTGTCTTTGACGAACCCTCTCTGGGTTCGTGCCTATATCGGCGAACCGGATCTTGGCAAAATTCAAGAAGGGATGCGGGTCGAATTACGCACCGATACTCACCGGAACAAGGTGTATAAGGGCTGGGTCGGTTTCATCTCTTCAACCGCCGAATTCACCCCGAAAACAGTAGAATCCACGGAACTCAGGACCAAACTGGTGTATCGGGCCAGGATTATTGCCTGCGATCCCCAGCGGGAGTTACGGCTCGGCATGCCGGTGACAGTTACGATAAATGTCACAAAGGATGCTTCAAGTGTAAAAGATTACACGACATGCGGTCAACCTTGACTATCTCCAGGTGCGTCTATAACAAGTCAGATTTTCTCTGGTTTCTTTATTCGCCAGTCGCTCATCCCACCCCCCCATACCGATCTTAAGAAAATTCTTGGAATTAATCATAACCCGCTCTCACGCGGGCATTTAATTGCGGGGTGCTCTTGGCCACAATCCGCGCCATAGTTATTCCGAACGGATGTGAGGAAGTTTAACTTGTTCTCCAACGATCGAAATATCACATCAGAGAGTAAATATCCCCTTCACCATTTTGTTTGGCCAACTAGGTGTTGCTAAAACATATTTACAGGAGGTGCCAAGCCACGTGATAATATTAATCCGGAATTGAGATAAAAAGTGGTCATTAGCGGATATTTTTTTTATACATCACGGGGTGAATGGCTCGTTGATAGGGTTGTTTTATGACGTGGATCTATGCAGAACCGGCCTTGTAGCGGTTTTTCTCAATATTCCAGACTGAGACTCTGCCAGCATTTTTTATTTGACAGAGATGCCTGGTTGTATTTCGATCAATGTTGAGTAACTACACAGTCTAGCGCTTCTGATTATGGCATAATGATAATCTAAAATTTACATATCCAAAGTAAAGGCGGAACAATGGTTGATACAGATGGTAATGAGGACGAAGCGCTGATTGAAGAATGCGGGATCTGTGGAGGTGACATAATCATTGACAGTTACTGCGAGGAAGAGGACATCGTTTACTGCAATGACTGCGAAGCGGAATATCTTATCCGTACTGTTGATCCCATCCGTCTCAAACTGCTCGACGACGATATCGAAACGGACGTCGACGATACAGATGATACCTATGATGAAAAATACGATTGATTATACACCGTCTAGGCCGTGTCTAAAGCACAGTCTGGTTGTTTGATAATCTTTTTCTCCGAAGGTGTTGAAGGATGAATTTTCTTAATCTGCCGTCAAATAAGACTCCCTACAACCAGGCGAAAGCAGTTGTCTTGCCCGTTATCTATAGTGGAACCACCCACTCCGAACAGGCCGTTGGTAAAGGACCCGAGCAAATTCTTCAGGCATCACAGTTGCTTTCAACTTATGATGTGGAAACAAATACCGATGTCAGTGAACTGAGCATACATACTCTTGATCCTTTAACCTGCCTGGGAAGCCCATCGGAAGCTGTAGAAGAATTGTTCAGACAGGCCACCCCTCATTTCAAGAAAAGCAAACTGGTCGCCAGCATTGGCGGCAGTCATCTTATCAGCCTAGGATTGGTTCGTGCGGCTCTGGAACAGTATGATAATCTTAGTGTTCTCCATTTTGGGGCACATCCTCATCTCATTGCCAATGGAGATAATGCCGTTTTCGACGAAACGAACGTCATGGGCCGGATTCGGGAAAAATGCACGGTCTCGCATGTCGGTGTTCGTAGCATGACGAAAGCCGAGCGGGGCAAGGTCCATCTCGACAACCTGGTTTTTGCCCGCGACATCTACAATAACGGCCTTAACGCGGCGGCGGATGCCATCGATCTCCTCAATGACAAGGTTTACATAGCCATTCACCTCGATATTCTCGATCCAGCCTGCATGCCAGCCGTTGCCCGGCCTGAACCGGGTGGACTCGATTGGTATACACTCAATGCTTTGATACGCATGGTAGCCCGGGAAAAATCCATTGTCGGATTTGATATCACCGGGTTTGTTCCGCAGAAAGATGGGATGCATACCCAACTGCTGGCGGCGAAACTGGTCTACAAAAGCCTTATCTGTATCATGCAGAATAAGCTTTGATATACTCTTTTAGGGGTTCAGTTTGTTTTAGCCTAACGGGCTGAACCCCTTCCTCTCACATCACATCGTACTTTCCCTCCTCAGCTAAAGCGGCAGATTGCTGCAATCGACGCAAACAGAAAATCGAGCCGCAGACCATCAGAATCAGGCTGTATAAGAAGACCCTCCAGCCGAAATGTTCGTATAGAATACCTGGTGCAAATGAACCGATGGTGCCTCCTAGATAGTAGAAGGAAATATAGACTCCATTGGCGATGCCCTTTTTGCTTTTTGCCAGGGTGTTGATGTATCCAGAGAGCAGCGAGTGCGCCATGAACATGCCGGTGCAGAAGACGAACATCGAGAAAAACATGGTTCGGTGGTCTCTGATCATGAAACCGCAGATGCCCGCGATGTAGAGAAAGAGTCCGGTCATCGCCACTCTAGTTTCTGAACCGAACAGGGTGATCATTCGCCGAACGTTCAACGATACCAAAATGCCCATAACATAGCCGAAATACATGAAACCGATACCTGTCTCGCGGAAGGCGGGATTGATGGCCTTCAGTTCAAAGGGCAGTAAATTGAGGAGCCCTGCAAAAACAAAGAATACAGAGAAGATGGTGAGATAAAGCCAAAAAAACTGTGGTTGCTGTATCAGTTCTACCACCTCACCCATCTGGGGTCGGGTGTACTCCAGGTTGGCGTCTTTTTCCAGATTGCGCAGCAGAAAAAACCCCCAGATCAACAGCACCCCAAGCACAACAAAGAAAAATCGCCAGCCGAAGAGATCGGTGAACAAACCGGAGAGGAATCTGCCGAGAAAACCACCGAGGATAGTGGCGGCGATATAGCGGGCAATAGCGGCCTGGACATCCTCTCGGGGGGCTGTGAAAGAGATGTAGCTGACCAGCGAGGTAAGGATGGCCGGAATGGCCATGCCCTGCAGGCCGCGAATGACCAG